>CANDQP010000020.1 GCA_947388185.1 uncultured Dorea sp.
TCATCCTGAGTCAGCGCGTCGCCCACATAGAAGCTTCTGTTGCAGGTGCCGGTGTAGCGTTCCTTGTGGATACAGTTGCCCTTGGCATCCTTCTCCTCCTTCGTCATATCCTTATGGGCGGAGATTGTGAGGTATCCGTCCTTAAGATCAGCCTTGATGTCTTCCTTGGTATATCCCGGAAGCTCCATCTCTACCATATAATTGCCGTCCTTCTCATGAATATCCGTCTTCATGATCTGGGCAGATGTATGATCGTAGGAACGGCTAAAGAACGGATCGTTGAACATATCATCGAATAAATTGTTGAAACTTCTGTTTGCTAATAACATAAATCATTCCTCCTTGAAAATCTTCTTATGGTTTATTATATCCCATAAGATATGAAAATTATTTATTGTTTTATTTGCTATATATATTATATAACACATATTGTTAGCAGAGTCAATAGGTGAGTGCTAAAAAGTTAAAAAAAATATTACAATAGAAGCAGGAGGCAGGTGAATGATTCACTTGCCTCCTGCGCGTGTCTAATTATTCAGTTCTTCGTCTTGTAGTTCCAGTAAGTGAAGATGTTTGAGCAGATCTTCCTGGGAGCGTGTAGACAGACGGTAATATCTTACCAGCAGATTTTGTGCGTCAATTGAACCGGCACGGGATTCATCCAGAGATATGGAATCGAAATGCGTACCATCCAGAAGATAATCAACAGGTACATGAAAGAGGTTGGAGAATGCTACCAGCTTCTCATGGGAGGGCTGCCGGTTCTTCGTCTCATAACCGGCGATGGTAGAACGCGCAACATTGATACGTTGTGCAACAAACTCCTGTGACATGTTATTTTTCTGCCGCAGAGCTTTTAGTTTTTCGGCGAATGCCATGGTAAGAATTCCTCCTTTGTATATTATGGAATATTTTACCAATTGTGGCAGAAAAGAACATACAATGTGCCGTAAGTAAACTGAAAGTGCCGAAAAGCAACATCCAGGCGCACGCGGCTCTGGAGAACAGGGTGGAGACAATGCCTGCCAATGCCTGGAACAGAACTGGACGAGGGACTGGTAAAATTCAATTTTACCAGTCCCCCGCTATTTTTATAATATAGTTTATCGGTAGTCTTTCATGTAATCACCGTGTGCCTCGATCAGTTCGTCGCACATGGCCTTGATATCCTTGATACTCAGCTCTGCAGCGGTATGCGGATCCATCATGGCCGCCTGGTAGATCTTCTTCCTGTCTTTTGTCACGGCAGCTTCGATAGCCAGAAGCTGCGCACTGATATTGGAAGAATTCATTGCGGCTAACTGTGTCGGAAGCTTGCCGACCGTCGTCGGATGTACGCCCGCCTTGTCAATATAGCATGGTACTTCCACACAGGCGTCTGCCGGAAGGTTCTCGATAAATCCGTTGTTGATCACATTCCCGCCGATCTTATACGGCTGATCCGTCACAACAGCCTCCATGATGTAGGATGCATACTCGTGGCTTCTCTCATGGGTGATCTTCCCGTCATTGAGGATATCCGCTTTTTCCTTGTTCCATTTCTCGATCTGCTCGATACAGCGTCTCGGATATTCATCCAGAGGAATGTTGAATTCATCGATCAGTTCAGGATATTTGGACTTAATATAGAACGGATTGTACTCTGCGTTGTGTTCGCTGGATTCCGTGCAGTAATATCCGAGATCGCGGATGTATTCCAGACGGACCATATCCATATGCTTCTCGCCGGAGGTGTTCTTCGCCTCGGCGCGTTTCCTGATCTCCGGATATAAGTCGTTGCCGTCCTTGTCGCGGATATCTAACAGCCATCCCATATGGTTGATCCCGGCGATCAGTTCGGTTCTGCCTTCAAGCTTGTCCGCCATATCGAGCTCTTCCAGCAGGGTCTTGGAGCAGATCTGTACGCTGTGGCACAGGCCGACGGTCTTAACCTTCGTAAACCTCTGCAGATACCCTGTCAGCATCGCCATAGGATTAGAGTAATTCATGAATAATGCGTTCGGACACACTTCTTCGATGTCTCTCGCGAACTCCTCCAGAACAGGAATCGTACGCAGCGCACGCATAATACCGCCGATTCCAAGGGTATCAGCGATGGTCTGTCTCAGACCGTATTTTTTCGGAATCTCGAAATCAGAGATCGTGCAGGGGTCGTAGCCTCCTACCTGTATAGCGTTAACCACGAAATCCGCGTCCTTCAATGCAGCTTTGCGGTTCTCCACACCCAGATAAGACTTGATGCATGCCCTGTCCTGATTAACATTGTGGTTGATGGCGTTCAGAATGATCTGTGAATCCTCCAGACGTTGTGCGTCAATATCATACAGCGCGATCTCGCTGCCGCACAGCGCCGGAGTACACATACAATCTCCCAGTACGTTCCGTGCAAATACAGTGCTTCCGGCTCCCATAAACGTAATTTTTGCCATAGTTCATTACCTCCCTTAGTATAAAAAATATCTATTCATTTACTTTTTTGATCTCAAAGATCAACGAAGCAAAATCCATGCTCTTTCTTTTCAGCATATCCCTGTCAATCGGGATTCCGGCATACATAAGCTCTGTTCCGTATGCCTGATAGGTCTTCCTTGGATTATTATCCGCTCTGATACCGTAAGCGGCTTCCAACTCAGGATTGAGCGGAGTGTCAGGCGTGGTATCATAGCTGACTTCATACAGGGTATCTTCGCACAGTCCCTTAAGCTTCAGACGGTACCAGGAAGCATTTACCCGGTTCAGACGTTGATAATATCCGGCAACTGCGGTCTGCTTGTCCTGGGAAACGACCATCCATGCGGTATCGTTGCCGGCAAACGGGCTTAACAGACGGTAGAAGTCGCCGTCCACTTGGATCAGTTCACGGTATTCCTTCATGAACCGGATCTGTTCTTTTACCTGCTCGATCTCGTTATCCGACAGCAGGTTCAGGTCAAGTTCATAGCCGAAGGTGCCGAAGTAAGCTACATTTGCGCGTGTAGCTAAGGACGTCGTCCTGTGGAGCTGGTGGTTCGGTACTGCGGAAACGTGAGATCCCATGCTGACGATCGGATATACCATAGAAGTACCGTACTGGATCTTCGTCCGTTCGTTTGCGTCCGTGTCATCGCTTGACCAGGTCTGCGGAGCGAAATACAGCATGCCCGGGTCAAATCTTGCCCCGCCGCTTGCACAGGATTCAAACAGGATATCAGGGAACTCGGTTGTGAGACGCGTATACAGGTCATATACACCCAGCATATATCTGTGCATAACCATGCCCTGCTCAGAAGGAGCGGCGCCTCTGCTGTATGGTTCCGTCATGTAGCGGTTCATATCCCACTTAATATAGGAAATAGAAGATTCCCGGATCACCTTCGAGATCATCTCGTGGATATAATCTACAACCTCTTTCCTTGAGAAATCAAGAACATGCTGGTGGCGTGCATGGCTTTCAAACCTATCCGGAACGCCGATCAGCCAGTCAGGATGAGCACGGTAAAGATCGCTGTCCTTGTTCACCATCTCAAGCTCTACCCAGAGACCGAATTTCAGTCCCAGTTCTTCCACCTTCCGGGACAGCCCTGAGATCCCGTCAGGTAATTTATCAAGGTTCACATACCAGTCGCCCAAGCCCCTGTAATCATCGTTACGCGCCCCAAACCATCCGTCGTCCAGAACGAACAGCTCTACGCCGACTTCTTTCGCTTTTCTGGCGATGTTCAGTATCTTTTCCTCGTTAAAGTCAAAATAAGTCGCTTCCCAGTTATTGAGAAGGATCGGACGAGCCTGATCTCTCCATTTGCCGCGCATCAGACGTGCACGATAGAGTCTGTGATATACCTGGCTCATCTTATTAAGGCCCTGGTCGCTGTATACCATTACCACTTCCGGTGTCTGGAAAGATTCGCCCTGTTTTAATTCCCAGGCAAATCCTTCGGGATTGATACCCATGAGGATCCTTGTCATATCGAAGGTAGTTACCTCGGCCTGTGCAAGGAAATTACCGCTGTATACGAAACTGAATCCATACACTTCTCCCTGGAATTCTGTCGTATCAGGACGCTTGAGGGCAAGGAACGGATTGAACTCTGCGCCGCTGCAGGTTCCGTTAAGACCCTGGACTCCCTGAATGCCAGTCTCCAGCTTCTTAGACTTAACATAACGCTCTCTTGACCATGCCCCGGAAAGATGCATCAGCTCGTAGTCCATATCGATGAATTCAACGCTGGCGCTTAAAGCGCGTTCCAGAACGATCTTCTCAGGACCTTTCTGTAAGAAACGGGCGCTTCTGGTAATTACCGGACAATTCTCATAGAGCGTATAGGAGAGAGTAAGGTCAGTGTCTGTAACCTGATCATGCAGAGTAATCTCCAGAGTAGAAGCT
Organism: uncultured Dorea sp.; assembly: GCA_947388185.1. Classification (GTDB taxonomy): domain Bacteria; phylum Bacillota; class Clostridia; order Lachnospirales; family Lachnospiraceae; genus Sporofaciens. The sequence goes on from CANDQP010000020.1 coordinate 4,364, forward strand.
TCTTCGTCACTCTCAACATAGGTTGCCGGAAGAGGTTCTAAGCTCTTCTTACCTGCAAATATACTGTGTGCAGCGTAAACATAGTTCGAGATCCGGCTTCCGTTCTCCTGAAGAACGGTAAATGCAGGGCTTCGATAGTCGCCTGTCCCGTATACAGGGTATTCCTGTCTGGTATAATGCATGGACAGCATACCTGGTTCCGGTACATTAATGGACATCTGGGAACGCATTCCCTCCTCGTGCATGTAGGAGAAATCCTCACGGTCCTTCAGTGCTTTTCCATAATACAGATTCTCTAACTGCCCATTTTCCATGATTCTGATCAGATAACTTACGTCCTTGTTTGTCAGATGAAATGTGTTTGTCTTTTCGTGAAATATTATTGCCATTTTATGCCTCCTGATTTTGTTGTTGAAAATCCCCTTAATTATCACGTATAATAGTATTATATGTCTGTATTTACAAATGTCAATACGCATATTTGTTTATAAAAAGGGGGCTGTTATATGGAATTTGAAGTAGGTTTTACTAATTCCGTACGATACAAGTGCCTGGAAGATCTTCAGAGACGTTCTGTAGATCTGTACCTGAGCTATTGTGGTATGGAAGATGTGGAATGCGGTCACCATTTTGGCCCACACGTCCGCACTGAATATGTGATTCATCTTGTTACTAAGGGCAAAGGCACATTTCGCTGTGAAGATAGCCACTACGAATTGAGAGAGAACATGGCATTTCTTATCTATCCGGGTATGGACACGGAGTATGAAGCTGATGCAGAATGTCCATGGTCTTATGCCTGGATCGGATTTAACGGCGGGAAAGCACATACATGTGTAACCAATTCCGGTTTCATGCCCGAGAACCCTGTCATCTCTGTCCGCAATATGGATGTACTCTTTGAATGCGTCCAGCATATGCTGGACGCCCATCAGCTTACATATGCCAACGAATTGAAGCGATCCAGCGAATTGATGCGTTTCTTCAGTATCCTGATCGAGGATTATTCCGAAGAGAATCCGTCTCCCGGCCGAAGCGGTTATGACTATCCCTGTGCCGTCTATGTTGAACAGGCGATCGATTATATGCAGAAGCATTATGATCAGAAGATCAAGGTCAATGATCTGGCGGATTATATCGGGATCAACCGCAGTTATCTCACCAATTCCTTCAGGAAGATTATGAATATGTCTCCGCAGAAGTTTCTGATCACACTCAGGCTTGACAAAGCCATATCGCTGCTTAGAGAGACTGCGCTTCCCATCCATACGATCTCTGCCCAGGTAGGGTATGATGATCCGCTGGCGTTCTCTAAGATGTTCAAGCAAAAATACGGTATCAGCCCGTCAAACTTCCGGGATGCTCCGGAGAAGCTGATTCAGTATGAGAGTAAGAACGAGTATATGAGGTCTCTGTCTATTTAAAATACAGGGGTAGTCTTTAGAAGGCTACCCCGTTGTTTTGCGCTGGTATACGGAAAATAGCCTGCGGCATATCCTCCGTGTTTTATTCAATTCTGTTTGTTATGGCGTTTATAGTTTTCCGCCGCTTGTAGCGATACCTTCAATAAACTGTTTCTGGAAGATGACGTAGATCACGATCATTGGGATACATGCGATCAGTGACGCTGCCATCAGTTCCGGGAACTTGGATACATACTGTCCCTGCATCTTAGCCAGAGCAGAAGAAAGAACCAACATATCCTTGTCTGTATTAACGATCATTGGCCACATCAGATCCTTGAACGCGAACACTGCGGTGAAGATACCAAGTGCCACCATACTGGATCTTGTAAGCGGAGCCATGATGTAGAGGAAGGTCTGGCCGATATTACAGCCGTCCAGTCTTGCAGCCTCCTCCAGGTCATTTGGAAGTCCCATATACCCCTGACGGAGAAGGAATGTACCAAATGCGGTAACCATACCCGGGAATACCAGGGCGAAGATCGTATTCAGCATTCCAACCTTACTGATCATCAGGTATTGAGGAATGATGAAGATCTGTGCAGGCACCATCATCTGAAACAGAACCAGTGAGAAACAGGCGTCTCTTCCTTTGAAATGAAGGCGTCCAAAAGCATAACCTGCCATTGTCGCTGTCAGTACCGCGCATAATACACGGAAGAAGATCAACAGCAATGTGTTCTTATACAGCATCAGGAAGTTCATGTTCTGCATTACGGCAGTGAAGGAATCCTTTCTCCATACTGTAGGGAAGATTACAAACGGGTCAACTGAAGTTGCTTCTGTTACTGATTTGAACGCGGTAAGGATCATCCAGATAAAAGGAATCAGCATCGTGATCGATACAAGGATCAATACAATATGTATAACGGCAGTAACGATTTTTTTATTTCTTTCCATACTATCCATTCTGATTGCCCTCCTTTAATTGTAGAATACCCATTTCTTCTGGCCGATCATCTGGAATACCGTAACGATCATGGTGATGATAAGCAGGAGAACGACGATTGTTGAACCGTAACCCATGTTCTTGTTAATGAACGCGTACTTATAGAATAAGTAAACCAAAGACTGCGTCTTATCAAGTGCAGGGTTCGATTTGTCCATTACCATGTACATCAGGTCGAATACCTGAAGGGCGCCGATTACACGTGTTACCAATACGAAGAAGATTGTAGGGGACAACAGCGGGATCGTGATATGGAAAAAGCTCTTAATACCGGTTGCACCGTCAATGGATGCCGCCTCATAATAGTCTCCCGGAATCTCCTGAAGACCGGATAAGAACAGAACCATGTTGTATCCAAGGATGGACCATACACCGATTACCGCAACCGCGAAAACAGCGATCTTAGGATCGGATACCCACTTAACTTGTACGTGGAAAACGTTGTTGATCAGACCGAAATCGGAGTTGAATAACCATCTCCAAACCATGGCAACTGCCGCTGGTGCCGCAACCATAGGAAGGAAGATGATCGTTCTGTATACGGAACGTCCCCGCATCTTCCTGTTCAGCAGAACCGCCAGAACAAGGGCAATCGCAATAGAAAACGGTACTTCAACAATTGCATATTTTAATGTGTTGATCAGAGACTGCCATACTTCAGAGTCTCCAAAAACCTTAGAATAATTTTCAAGTCCTACGAAAATATTTCCCTTTCCGAAATCACCGGTCTTAAAAAAGCTCTGATAGATCGTCTGGAATATAGGGATGATATTTAATATGATCAAACCGATGACTGTCGGAAGAATAAACAACCAACCCCATAGAAACTCACTCTTTTCCCTGCCTGTTTTCGCAGGTTTTCCGCTATTAGTCATTTGACTCACTCCTTTTTTTATACGGGCAGATACGAAGATCTGCCCGCAGTGTTTGTGTCATAAAATGTTAGAAAAGCTATCAATGACAGTTTTGGATGCCGCAGCATCAATCCCCCAATATGTGACTATTCCTCTGCTAATTTCTCATTCATCTGGTCAGCCATCTCTTTGCAGGCGTCAGCCATGCTCTTGTCGCCTGTGTAGACTTCCTTCAGAATCTCATTGTCTTCGTTCTCCCATGTTACGGTAGACTTGGAGTATGGACGGATTACCATGTCGTCCATCATATTCAGATAAGCTTCCAAGTTAAAGTCTGCGGAATCAGCCCATGCATCAGATGTTCCTGTGTATGCGGACATTGTAACGCCAAGCTCTGCCTGCTTCTTCTGAGCTGCCTCTGAACCTAAGTACTCGATCAGCTTCCATGCGTTCTCTGTGTTGCTTCCGCTTGCGGATGCAGCCCATCCAAGACCGTTGTAGATGGAAACTCTTCTGTCGGTTGTAGCACTCTTAGGAAGCTCTACGCAGTCACAGTTCTCAGCAGTATATTCGTTGTCTTTGTATGCTGCCAGCATCCATGATCCCTGAAGTACCATTGCTACCTTACCGGACTGGAACAGTACGTCTTCACCGTTCTCAGACATTGTCTCCATGGAAGGCATAACGCCTGCTTTGATGAACTCTTCTACCTGCTCCATAGCCTCGATCGTCTTAGGATCATCCCATCCGGACTCTGTTCTGTCGTCGTTGATAACAAATCCGCCGTTATCGTAGATCATGTTGTAGTAACCAGCCTGGTTGTTGTCGTTCCTGAGAGCAAGTCCGTACTGGCTTCCGTCGTCCTTGGTAAGCTTCTTAGCTGCCTCAAACATATCGTCCCAGGTCCAGTCTGCTGTCGGATATTCGAGCTGTGCATCGTCAAACATGGTCTTGTTATACCACAGAGCGATCGTATCTACGTCCTTAGGTACTGCGTAATACTTGTCTTCATGTGTGTAAAGCCCCCAGATATCTTCCGGGTAATTTGCAGGATCGATAAGGTCACTTTCTGCGATCTTATCTGTTAAGTCAAGAAGCATGTCGTTGGACATATATCTTTCACTTTCGTTGGAATGCATCCAGAATACGTCCGGAAGGGAACCGCCCTGCGCGCCTGCTTCCAACATCGTCCAATACTCGTCCCACTTAACAACAGTAAGTTTTGTCTTGATTCCGGTCTCTTCTGTAAAATCTGCCAGGATCTCATTGATACCAGGTTCCTGGTTCGTATCCCATATAGAAATAGAAAGCTCGCCGCCCTCAGAACTGCCGGAGTCGCCGTCACCGCCTGAGCTGCCGGAGTCACCGCTTCCGCCTCCGCACGCTGCTGTAGAGAGTACCATTGCTCCAGCCAAACATAATGCTGTTAACTTCTTTAACTTCATAATTTCTCCTCCTTAAAATTGGTTTCGTCAATTTGACATGTTTTTTACCAGCGCTGTCATGCTATTTATTATATATGTACATGGAATAATGTTAAATGGTATCATGTTTTGAATATATGGAAAAATGTTGCTTATTTGTATGGTTTTGTTATTTTTTTAACCGAATTTAGAGATTATATACGAATAGCGCACAAAAAAATCGCTCCGAATCTGCGAAAACGTATTGCACATTGTATGTTTTTTTCGACATTTTTTGTCATTCTTAAAACACCTTTCTATATAGCCCGAACATTTTTCCATGCTTCGACAACTTACTCCTCTATTCGCAATAAGCTCCATTTTCCTTTACAAGGCGGCGGGTTCAATGCTACAATAGCTTTCAGTGATATCTATACATATGAAGGAGGAGTAGCTTTATGAATTTGCTGAATCAAGATAACATTGTCCACGAATTTCTGAATAATGTCGGGGATATTGTGATCGCCAACATTCTGTTTATCTTCTGTTCCATCCCCTTAGTTACCATTGGTCCGTCCCTGACAGCCCTCTATCACTGTTCGTTAAGGTCTGTGAAGGGGAACAGCTACGGAACGGTCAAGACATTTTTCCGTGCGTTCAAAGAGAATTTTGTCCAGTCGCTTGTTATCTGGCTTGGAATTGCGGCGGCAGGCTTTATCCTGATCACCAATATCCGTTTCCTGGGGACGGAGACAGGGCAGGCGGGGCATATGTTTATGATATTATCAGAAGGGCTTATGGTGTTGTTAGTGATCTTTGCGCTGTATGTGTTTCCTGTGATCGCGGCATTTACCGGCAGTACCGCAGAACAGATCAAGAATGCGGTTATCTTCGCGTTCATGCGTTTCCCATATACGATACTGATCGTGATCATCTCGGTATTTCCGATGTATATGACTTATCAGGATTATAAACTGATGCCGCTTTGGGCCTGCTGTTGGTTCTTCTTTGGATTCGGGCTTACGGCTTACCTGAATTCACTGATGCTGTACAGGCTGTTTAAGCCTTATCTTGAGAAAAGTGAAGATGAGGCGGAGGGTTAAACAGACAAATTTTGAAGTTTATACGGATGAAAATGTGAAAAATACGTGATAATATTGACATAACACACTAAAAACGGATATATTGTATATATGGAGGTGAAAGGTTATGCTTGTACAGTTTATGCTGAAGAATGTTTTATCTTTCAGAGAAGAGACCATATTGGATATGAGTGCAATAAATGCGTATAAAGAGCATCAGTGCAATATTATCAGCAGTGAGACAAATGAAAAATTTATCAGAGTAGCAGCAATTTACGGTGCAAATGCAAGCGGGAAATCTAATTTATATGCAGCTATGCTATGTTTTCAGAGGATTATTGCTGAATCATTGAATAATGTAGATAATGGGGCGAAAACAGCGATTGAAGAATATTATATGCCGTTTTCTTTTGAGAAGAGAAGAGAGAATTCAGAATTTCAAATCATTATAATTTTGGATGATTCAGAATATCGATACGGCTTTGAATATAATGCAGAATGTATCGAGGCGGAATGGTTGTATAAGAAGAAACTGAAAACTAACAGGTTATCCATTATTTTTGAACGTACGAAGGAAATGGTCGAGTTTGGAGCTACGGTCAGAAAGGAATGCGATGTATATAAGGAGCAAATACCGGCAGAAACTTTGGTGCTTTCTTTTTTTAATAAGTTAAAACTTAAGAATGATATTTTTAAAACAGTATACTCTGGTATATTGGATACATTGATCGTACCTACGGATTTTTGTGAAGACACAAGAGCGCTGAAGACATTGCTCCCAGACGCAATAGACAACGAAAAGAAAAAATTGTTAGATTTTTTAACTGCAATTGATAGTGGGATTAAAGATATAGGTTATGATGACAGTGAAAAAGAAATCAGATTTTTTACTTTTCATGAAGGAAGGGAAGGGGAGAGCTATTCTCTGGATCTTTTTTGGGAGTCAGAGGGGACGATAAAGAGTATTCTTTTGTTCATATACGCCAGATTAGTGATTCTTAATAACAGATCGTTATTTGTTGATGAGCTGAATGTAAAGCTGCATCCATTATTATTAAAATTTATTGTTGATTTATTTTATGAAGAGAACTCTACGGCACAATTGGTTTATACTACGCATGATACGACCCTGATGGATAAGAAGTTTTTTAGAAGGGATCAGATTTGGTTTGTGCAAAAGGATGAATACGGGTACTCAGAATTAGCGGCACTGTCTGATTTTAAGGTCAGGTCAGATGCTTCGTTTGAGAAAGATTATTTGTCGGGTGTATATGGGGGGATTCCTCTTCTTAGGGAATTTGAGATGAAAGAGGGGGAATAAGTTTGGGGACAGATGATTTGTTTAAAAAGAGAAGAGAGGACAGGAAGAAAAGAAGATATGAGTTTAAAAATCCCAGGGCAAATTCATTTTTAATCGTGACCGAGGGAATGAGAACAGAACCGTTGTATTTTAAGGGAATCCAGAAACAGATCAAAGAAAAAGTAGGCGGTATGGTAGACGTTATAGAAGCTCCGATCATAGATATTCATGGAAAAGGCTGCTCTACGGGCAAATTAATAGAAATAACGGAGGCAATCGTTAAGAAGGCGAAGATTATTTATCAGAATATCTGGGTGGTATTTGATAAAGACGATTTTGAGGATTTTGATCAGGCCATATCAGACGGAACGGATAAAGGATTTAAAATAGCATGGAGTAATCAGTCTTTTGAATATTGGTTATATCTGCATTTTTATTACAGTGATTCGGCGCTTCATAGAGATGAGTGGAACACGAAGCTGGATGAGATTTTTAAGCAGTATGGTTTGGGAGAGGGAAGTTATCATAAGAATTATGAGGATATCTATAATATGGTAAATACTTATGATGGAGTCAATACAGCGATAAAAAATGCTAAGAGAAGAATGGCCGATTGGAAAAGAGATATTAGTGCTCCATCAGAATTTGATCCGGGAACGATGGTTTACAGGTTGGTGGAGGAGTTAAGATATTATCTTACGGATTAATAGGAGGAGCAGAGAAGATGCATTACACCAATATCCATCAGGGAACGTTCATAGACCGTCCGAACCGGTTTATCGCACACATTAATATAGAAGGGAGCACTGAGACGGTTCATGTTAAGAATACCGGGCGCTGTGCGGAACTTTTGAGACCGGGTGCGTCAGTCTATGTTCAGGAATCGGATAAGCCGGACCGGAAGACGAAGTGGGATCTGATAGCCGTAGAGAAGGGCAGCCGTATGGTGAATATGGATTCCCAGATTCCGAATCATCTGGTGAAGGAATGGTTAGAAGAGGGGAACCTTTTTCAAAATATAACCCGGATACGCCCGGAATACACCTACGGCAGTTCGCGCTTCGATCTCTATGTAGAAGCGGACGGCAAGAAGATATTTATTGAGGTAAAGGGCGTTACCCTTGAGGAGGACGGGGTGGTGCGGTTTCCCGATGCGCCGAGCGAGCGGGCGGTGAAGCATGTGGAAGAATTGAAGGCGGCCGTGGGAGAGGGCTATGAAGCATACGTGTTTTTTGTGGTGCAGATGAAAGGCCTCAGGTATTTTACGCCGAACATGGACACGCATCCGGCATTCGGCGAGGCTCTTTTTCACGCGGCAAAAGCAGGCGTCCGGGTGCTGGCATATGACTGCGAGGTACAGAAGGACGATATCCGCATTGCGGATGAGGTGCAGGTCATACTTAAGAAACCGGAAGAGGAGAGATCTGCAGGATATTCGGAAGAGGCGGTATGCGGGCAAGGCGCCGGATTGTCCGGCCTGAATATCGCCAAGCCTGTCATAGCCTGGTATCGTGAGCATAAGCGGGACCTTCCATGGCGCAGGAACCCGGACGCCTATCATGTGTGGGTATCGGAGATCATGCTGCAGCAGACCAGGGTGGAAGCGGTGAAGCCGTACTATGAGCGGTTCTTAAGAGAATTGCCGACGGTGAAGGAACTGGCGGAGGCTGACGAAGATGTGCTACTGAAGCTATGGGAAGGCCTGGGATACTACAACCGCGTGCGGAATATGCAGAAGGCGGCACAGCAGATCATGACCGACTACCATGGAGAGTTCCCGGATACCTATGAAGAGATCCGTTCACTAAAAGGAGTCGGCAATTACACGGCGGGCGCGATCAGTGCGTTTGCCTACGGGATTCCCAAGCCTGCGGTGGACGGCAATGTATTGAGAGTGATGTCCAGGCTCGCGGGAAGCAGAGAAGATATTGCGAAGCAAAGCGTGCGAAGGAAGATGGAAGAAACTTTAGAACAGATCATTCCCAAGGATGCAGCCAGTGATTTTAATCAGGGGTTGATCGAACTCGGGGCTCTTGTCTGTGTGCCGAACGGCGGACCGAAGTGCGGTGAATGTCCGGTTTCCGGCAGGTGTGAGGCAAGGAAGCAGGGAATAACCTCCGAGATCCCGGTGAAGACAAAGAGTAAGGCAAGAAGGACGGAAGAGAGGACGGTATTCGTATTTAAGGACGGCAGGCATCTGGCGATCCGAAAGCGACCGGCAAAAGGTCTGCTTGCCGGTCTGTATGAATTTCCAAGCGAACCGGGACGGATGAATCTTAAGGAAGCGTCGGCTTACAGCAAGAAGATCGGCTTAATGCCGGTCAGGATCAAGGAACTGGGGGAGGCAAAGCACATTTTCAGCCATATCGAGTGGCATATGACAGGATATGAGATCCTTGTGGATGAGTTGGAGAAAACGAACGAGAAGGGATTCCTCTTCATTTCCCCGGAGGAGATAGAGAAGGAATATCCCATTCCGTCGGCATATGAATACTATACAAGATATGCAGGGACAAAAATAATAAGGATGCCGTGAAACAGTGATTGCTTCGCGGCATCCTTATTAGTATGTAACCATATGACAATGGTTACAGTCTCTCGTTGTTCTCTTTCATGAACTTGTATTCGGCAACAGATCTGTCAAAGCCTTCGATATGTGTATAGAACCACTTGATCACGTTCTCCTGGACCTTCTCTACGAAAGCATTGGACGGGCCTTCTTCTTCTACCAGCATCTCTTCAAGCTCTTTGATGGTGTTCTTGAAGGCTTCATGCTGAGCCTTGTGCTGCTCGTATCCCGGATAGTCGATATCCTTCTGAAGCTGTTCTTCTGCGGAGAAATGGAAATCCGTGTAATCTGCAAGATAGTCCATCATCTTGATCGCGGCGGTCTTCTCATTGCTCTGTTCGCAACTGTCTAATAATTTGTTGATACGGTCGATCAGCTCCTTGTGGTGAGAATCGATCATCTCGTTGCCTGTTACCAGGTTGTCACTAAATTCTGCATACATAGTCTGCATCCTCCTCTTATGATAAATATTTTAAATTGGCTGGTGTGAAAGCTTGGGCGCTTTCTTTGCCTGAGCGGCATATACAAATGGATAGATCACACATGCCAAAGCAAATGCTGCGATCACATCTGTCACGGAATGCTGTTTCAGGAACATGGTGGACAGAATGATCAAGACCGCCAGCAGATAAGAGGCATACTGGATCTTCCTGTGCTTCTTCAAGGCATCGCTGTGCCAGATGGCAATACAGACTCCGATGGAGTTGAATACGTGGATGCTCGGCAGCACGTTCGTCGGCGTATCGGTTCTGTAAATGTGTCTCACCAGGTCTACGAATACATTCTCCCGTTCAAAGGTAACCGGGCGCAGGTTCAGTCCGTTGGGGAAAACCGTGCACAAAAGCAGAAAGAATGTCATCCCGGCGATCAGGAACGCACACAAGCGGTAAAAGCCTCTCTTGTCGGTGAAGAAAAAATATCCGGCCGCTGCGGCGACAAATACAAACCACAGCAGATATGGTACGATGAAATATTCGACAAAGGGGATATAGTCGTCAATCGGGGAATGAATCAGAAAATAATGGACATCTGTCCGTCTTTCCAGATAAACAAACCATGGCATATAGATCAGGCCATACAATAATACCCATGCATGGCGGTAGTCTTTGATAAATTTCTTAACCCTCTCAATGGCTTTCATAATAATTACCCCTTTATAAGCCTGAAAATCAATATATAATACAGCATATTCACAGTTCAGCTTAAATTATAACATGAAAAAAAAGAATCAACAACAATGTTCACCGTTTGTTAATAATTTTCATGTTGTCTTTCGAATATCTGAATATCATAATGCTGTCTTCCTCTTTCTAGCATATCCGGAGTATTGAGTGTCCATACAGCGATCGGCACATGTAATATATGTTTGAGTATCCATACATTTACAATTGGAAGGTCATTCAGGCCGTATGAGATAAAATCAGGCCTTCCAAGGAAATTTGAGAATAAATGCTTGACCATAAAACGGAGGATCCAGGCTTCCTTATGGTCTTCATGCGTCAGATCGGACGAGAGCTGGCCTCTCAGAATATGCGGCGCATGGAGCCGGAACCACCGGATACCAATGGTATTAAAGGACTGAATCAGGAAAGGACCCTGATAATGGTCAAGCTGCGCCAGCGTTTCCCGGCAGATCTGTTCGGAGGAATCAGGGATCTTAAGCTCGATCAGCAGCGGAACCTTGCCGTTTACCAGTGATAATACGTCATGAAAAGAGGGGATTATCTCCGAGGTGCCGCTAAGACGGCAGGTCTTTAATTCCTCGAAGGTCATATCTTCTATTGTATCCGGCTGCCCGCAGATACGTTCCAGTGTATCGTCGTGGAAGACTGCAAGCTGTCCGTCCCTGGTCAGGTGCAGATCGATCTCTATGCCGTAGCCTTTCTCTACGGCGGCGCGGAATGCAGCCATTGAATTCTCCGGTATGCCCCGTTCGATACAATGATAGCCCCGGTGGGCGAACATGGTCTGCCGGTAGGCGAGCATCTCCTTTCTCCTGGAGAACCGGGGGAGGATTGCGAATACATATAATATAACGATGGTTATGAACAAGTTAAGTATAAGGATCATCTTGATGTACCTCTTTCTTTTGGAGGATAAGGGAGGCCGCGGCGGACGTCTACGGCATGGCGATGACGCGTAATTTCTCCTGTTCCAGGGACAGGGTGAGCTGTGCCTGCTTATAGATGGGTTCCCCGTCTGTGTGGACAGGGAGGGGAACAGCGCTTTTGAATTCCGCCTTTCTGCAGGTGTAGGTATAGACGCCTTTAAAACGTGTGTGCCATCCCTTGTAGGCAGTTGGCAGCAGGGTAAGGATCTTGAGCTTAGACAGGTTGGAGATAACGATGATGTCCAGGAGTCCGTCGCAGCAGTCTGCATCCGGACAGAACTTGAATCCGCCCCCTTCGTATTTGAAATTCATGGCAGTCGCGAAATATGCCCGGTCAAAGCTTATCCTTCGGCTGTCATCCAGGGTCACAGTGATCTGGCAGGGAGTAAGCGTAAGGATCTGGCGGAGCGCGATCCCCACATAGGTAAGCTTCCCAAGGCGGAGCTTGTTGAGCAGAACTTTCACGTGCGAGACCATAGCCTCATGGCAGATACCGGCGTCGAAGCCCATCCCCGTGCTAACGGCAAAACGCCGTTTCTTAACGCCGTTCTTATTGTTATATGTAAGAATGCCAATATTGACAGACAGGTAACGGGACGGCCGGAGGATGTTGTCAAGAGCCGTCAGCGGATCAGTGGGCATGCGGAGGCTGCGTGCGAAATCATTGCTTGACCCTGTGGGAATGTAACCGAGCGTGACCTTAGACAGGTCTGCGATGCCGTTGACTACTTCGTTGACTGTTCCGTCCCCGCCAAGTACGATAATGGTATGTGCCTGACCGTCGGAAGTGATCTCGCGGACGAGTTTAACAGCATGGCGCTGATATTTCGTGAAAAATACGCGGTATCGGATATTGCGTTCGTCTAAAACGGGTTCGACGGTGTTCCATATCCGCGATCCCATCCCGGAACGGGAGTTGGGATTGACAATAAAAATGTACATAGAGCCTCCTCATAGATAATATCTATAAATTGAAAAGTTATATTATAATTAGTGATTGGATTTATTCGCAGGTCAGAGTTATAATACAGTTACAAGATATTATTGTTAAATGGTTCACTACCATATTCCCTTCTAGAAATCCTTTGAGTCCGCTTGCTCGAAGGATTTTCCATTTCCGCGAGCAACGAGCCAAGCGGGCATGCTTGCATGCACATTTGGCGACTGCCGCGAGGGTCAGATACCCCGCTGCTCTGCAGCGCTGCAAATTTGATGCCCCGTTGCTTGCAGCGGGGTCTTTGACTTAAAAGCACCCATCCAAATAGATCTCCAAAGAACGCCGCATATTCCCTTCAAAGTCTGCCTCGCCGTTCTTAAGGCACCATTCAAAGACATTACCGATCACGATCATGCGGATATCCGTTGTGATGTCCTCAAGGTCAGCAGACAAGGATACGATACCGGCATCAATTGCTTTCCTGAGATAATCAGCTACAGTAACGATGGGATAGGGACGTTCTGTACGGGTCAGCGGATTCAGCGACTGGTTCTTGGGGGTATAATAGTTTGCCATGAATTCAACCCCAAGCTTCTGGCAATAATGTACATAATTCAGGTATACATAGATGATGGCCTGTTTCGCTTCCTCGGAATTCTTCGGCATATCCAGAAGATCGGGATTGATGCTGGGCTGCTCTTCTATGTAGTAAGAGAGAAGGTCGTCCTTGGTCTTAAAATGATGATAAAAGCTCCCGTTAGAGACGCCGGCCTCTTCGCAGATATTCTTGATGGAGAGCTGCTCGTAGCCCTTTTTCTGCAGGATGTTCTTGGCGGCGCGGAAGATCTTCCCTTTTGTCTCCTGGGATTTTAATTGCTGCTTGGATAATTCCTGTGTTTCCTGATTCATTATGATAAAACTCCTTGAGTGATTTTGTCCAAAACGATTATAGCATAGCGGACTGTGATTTTCAATAAACAGAGTGAACTCGGTATTAAGTATTCCATTGCACAATCCATGGAATTCCGATATAATAAGAGCCGGAATGTTTTAGCATAGAAAGGAATATTTTATGGACATTAATCAGAAGATCACGGAAGAACTTGGTGTGAAGAAGTGGCAGGTGGATGCAGCGGTCAAGCTGATCGACGAGGGCAATACCATACCGTTTATCGCCCGATATAGAAAAGAAGCAACGGGAACCCTGGATGACGAGCAGCTTCGCAAGCTGCATGAGAGGCTGATATATCTGCGCAATCTGGAAGATAAGAAGGAGCAGGTACTGACCAGTATAGAGGAACAGGGGAAGCTTACGGAGGAGCTTAAGAAGCAGATCCTTGCGGCGGAGACGCTGGTTGTGGTAGAAGACCTGTACCGTCCATACCGGCCGAAGAGGAGGACCAGGGCGACCATTGCGAAGGAGAAGGGGTTAGAGCCGTTGGCAGCGGTCATCACGCTGCAGAAGACGAAGCAGCCGGTAGAAGAGCTGGCGGCAGAATATCTGAATCCGGAGAAAGAGGTCAATACCGTAGAAGAGGCGATCGCAGGGGCGAAGGATATCATCGCAGAGAGCATATCCGACGAAGCGGATTACCGTATCTGGATCAGGAAGATCACGGCGCAGAAAGGGCGCGTCATCTCGGCCGCGAAGGATGAGAAGGCAGAATCCGTATACGAGATGTATTATGATTTTGAAGAACCGGTGAACCGTCTTGCGGGACACAGGGTTCTGGCGCTCAACCGAGGGGAGAAGGAGAAGTTCCTGACGGTCAAGATCGAGGCGCCGGAAGAAGATATCATCCGTTATCTGGAGAAGAAGACGCTCCATGGCGATAACCCGTATACGACACCGATATTGAAGGCTGTGGCGGAAGACAGCTACAAGCGTCTGATCGCGCCGGCAATCGAGAGGGAGATCCGCAATGACCTGACGGAGAAGGCGGAGGACGGAGCCATCGAGGTATTCAAGAAGAACCTGGAGCAGCTTCTGATGCAGCCTCCGATCGTGGGACAGACGGTCCTTGGATGGGACCCGGCGTTCCGTACAGGATGTAAGCTGGCGGTTGTCGATCCCACTGGCAAGGTGATCGGAACGACGGTCATCTACCCGACGGCGCCGACTACGCCGCAGAAGATTAAGGCTTCGAAGGACGTGCTTAAGAAGATTATCGCGAAGTATAATATCACGCTGATTTCCGTGGGGAATGGTACGGCATCCCGGGAGTCGGAGATGTTTATCGTAGAACTGCTTAAGGAGATTCCCCAGAAGGTGCAGTATGTGATCGTCAATGAAGCGGGCGCTTCCGTGTATTCGGCGAGCAAGCTGGCATCAGAGGAATTCCCGAAGTTTGATGTAGGACAGCGAAGTGCGACCTCTATCGCCAGGCGTCTCCAGGATCCGTTGGCAGAGCTTGTTAAGATCGACCCGAAGTCCATCGGAGTAGGACAGTATCAGCATGATATGAATCAGAAGAAATTAAGCGGGGCATTGTCAGGAGTCGTTGAGGACTGCGTGAACCGGGTCGGTGTGGACCTCAATACTGCGTCGGCGCCGCTGCTTTCCTATATATCCGGTATCTCAGGGGCGATCGCGAAGAATATCGTGGCATACCGTGAAGAGAACGGTAGATTCGTGAGCCGCAAGCAGCTTCTCAAAGTCGCCAAGCTTGGCCCCAAGGCCTTCGAGCAGTGCGCCGGATTCATGCGGATCCAGGGCGGGGATAATCCGTTAGACGGGACGAGCGTGCATCCGGAGACCTATGAGGCGGCAGAGAAGCTTCTTAAGAAGCAGGGCTTCTCCGTGGAAGATCTAAGCGGCGGGAAACTTGTGGGATTGTCTCTTACGGTCAAGGATTATAAGAAGCTGGCAGAAGAGCTGGGAATCGGTGAGATTACTTTGAGGGATATCGTCAAAGAGCTGGAGAAGCCGGCAAGAGATCCGCGTGATGAGATGCCCAAGCCAATCCTGCGCACGGATGTGTTGGAGATGAAGGACCTGACAGAAGGCATGATCCTCAAAGGCACGGTGAGAAATGTGATTGACTTCGGGGTATTCGTGGATATCGGAGTTCATCAGGACGGACTGGTACATATCTCGGAGATCACAGACAAGAAATTCATCAAGCATCCGCTGGAGGTCGTGAGCGTAGGGGATATCGTCGATGTCAAAGTATTGAGCGTGGATATGAAGAAGAAGCGTATTGCGCTGACTATGAAAGGAATCTCATAGAGAATGAAGAAAAACTGGAAGAAAAGCATGAAAACGGTGATCGGAGTCCTGCTTGGAAATATGGTCCTGGCATTTACCGTTGCGGCGTTCCTTGTGCCGCAAGGTATTATCACGGGCGGCGCGACGGGGATTGGGCTTACGATCGGGCACTATGTCTCATGGGATCTGTCCGCCATTATATTTGTGGTTAATGTTGTGCTGTTTGTGCTGGGGACGATCGTATTGGGGAAGAAATTCGCACTGACCACATTGATCAGTACATTCGTGTATCCCGTCCTTCTGTCGATCATGCGGAGTATCCCCGGAATTACGGAGCTTACGGACAATATCATGCTTGCGGCATTGTACGGCGGCGCTCTTCTGGGGCTTGGGATCGGTCTGGTGGTACGGGTAGGCGCGTCTACCGGCGGAACAGATATCCTGGCTTTGGTGCTCCATAAGTGGTTCCATATATCCCTGGCTGTGTTCGTATATATCGTAGATTTTACCGTACTGCTGTGTCAGGCTCTTTTCTCGAATTCAGAGCAGATCCTGTACGGTATCCTGGTGCTGATCGTGTCTACGATTGCGCTGAACCGGGTGATGCTGATGGGACAGGCACAGATCCAGCTGTTTATCATTACCGAGAAATACGAAGAAGTGAAGGAGAAGCTATTAAAGGAGATGGACGCGGGGGTTACCCTGGTCCATATCGAGACCGGGTACGGCGCGCAGCAGCAGAAAGGCGTGCTGTGCGTGATACCGAACCGGAAGCTGTATTCTATTAATCAGGTGGTTCAGATGATCGATCCCCAGGCATTTATCACGATCACGCAGATCAATGAGGTGCGGGGGAGAGGATTTACGATAGAGAGAGGGCAGTAGCGTATAAAGCAAAATAATAGACTCATGAGCAGGTGACTTATGAGTCTATTATTATTTTACGAGGTCTTTGGCTCAGATTATAGAGAATCCTTCCCGTCCCACACAATAGATTTATAGCGGCCCGGATCGGTATCCCCTTCCGTGGAGAATAACAGTACCTTGGAATTCTCATCCAGCTTCAGCTGATCACGCAGCTCCTTATACTCATCATTCATCATCAGGTTATAGAGCAGTCCCATGGTCACTGCGCCGGACTCACCGGCAGTCACCGGAGTATCTCCCTTCATCGGAGCGGCCAGAAGACGCATTCCCTTTGCTGTTACCCAGTCAGGGCAGGAGACGAAGGTATCTACGTGATTGCGCAGGATATCCCAGGAAATGGTACTTGGTTCTCCGCATGCCAGGCCATTCATCAGTGTCAGCATATCACCGTCCACAATATGCGGTTTACCGTCGCATGCAACCGCGCTCTTATAGAGACATGCGGCAACGTCAGCTTCTACGATAACGACCGTAGGCTCGTTACCGGCATATCGGTTTGCAAAATATCCCTGTACGGCTCCGGCGAGAGATCCCACGCCTGCCTGGATGAAGATATGTGTCGGGCGGTCGCAGCCGTATTCGCCTAACTGTTCATCTGCCTCATAAGCCATGGTCCCGTATCCCTGCATGATCCAGGTCGGAATCTCCTCATAGCCTTCCCAGGCAGTATCCTGAATGATCACTCCGTTTGGAGTCTCATCTGCCTCGGCGGCAGCCTTGCGGACACAGTCGTCATAGTTCAGATTCTCGATGGTTGCCTTGGCATTTTCATTCAATATATGGTTCAGGCGGGTCTGTGTGGTTCCAATGGGCATGTAGATGACACATTTCTGGTTTAATTTGTTCGCAGCCCACGCAACCCCGCGGCCGTGATTGCCGTCGGTGGCGGTGAAGAAGGTTGCCTGTCCGAATTCTTCTCTGAGCTTATCGGAGGTCAGAACGGAGTAAGGGACTTCGCTGACATCGCGGCCTAATTTCTGTGCGATATATTTGGCGATCGCGTAAGAACCTCCTAATACCTTGAATGCATTCAAGTCGAAGCGGTAAGATTCGTCCTTGATGAATATGTTCCCAAGTCCCAGATGTTTAGCCATTTGATCCAGCTTCACAAGAGGAGTCTTGGTGTACTGCGGGAAGCTCTCGTGAAAAGCGCGAACCTTTTTAGATTCTTCGGGGGACAGATATTTGAGGTTCTGATCCTCTGTTTTCGGAAGTGAGTTTTTGATCCATTTGATTTGATTCATGTTGTTCTCCTTTCTTTTGTATCCTGCCGGGATAGAATATATGCGATATTCAGTGTAAAAAATAAGAGCTTATCGGCCTTTTCAAAAAAGGTCGACAAACTCTCTCTCATTGATATTAATGTACACAAGAATTCCTTTTTTGTCAACACAAATATTTTTTATTATTGGCAAAGCAAACGTAATATATTATAATATGATTGGTAGACTATATTTACTAAGAAAGGGAAGCATGATGGAAGACAACATTTTTTTGAAGAACAGAAAGGAACTTTCTCTTGCAGATTACATGAAGGCGCAGGAAAACGGCAGAGAGAATTTGGGGACGGAGCTTCCGGTTGCGGTGTACAGGCTCTTGGAGTATTCTCTCCGCGAAGAACTGAGTGCGAGGTTTGGAAAAGAAGAGCAGATAGATATATTTCGGAGTGCCGGGTTCCGTGCCGGAACGTATTTTGCAGAAAAGTATCTGGATTCATCTCTGGAGCTGTCAGAATTTACGTCACAGCTTCAGAAGCGTCTGGAAGAATTTAAGATGGGGGTCCTCCGGATTGAGAAGTTTGATGAAGAGACGGGTAAGATGGTACTTACGGTATCCGAGGATGCCGATTGTTCCGGACTGCCTCTTCTTGGGGAAACAGTATGCAACTATGACGAGGGCTTTTTGGCAGGAATTCTTACTTCGTATACAGGTAGAGTTTATAATGCGACGGAGGTGAATTGTTGGGCGACCGGAGACAGGGTATGCCGGTTCCGGGCGGATATAGAGGAATAAGGAGGATGTGGAATGGGAACGGATGCGAATAAGAATTGCGAGCTTTTGTTTGAATATTTGAGAGGGATATTATACGATTCGTGGATAGAACGGCTTGAAGTCGGCGAACTCAGCGAGCCTTACCGGGATCTGGGGCGCGGACTGCAGTACATGCAGAATGCGGTGAATGAGCTGGTCACGTATTCTGCGGAACTTTCAAAAGGGAATCTGTCGGTAGAATTTCCGAAGGAATATAATTTCCTGTGTGAGAATCTTAAGAACCTGCATGCGAACCTGAACCATCTCACATGGCAGGCGCAGCAGGTTACAAAGGGAGATTATTCTCAGCACGTGGCTTTCCTGGGAGAATTCTCCGATGCGTTTAACGAGATGACGAAGCAGCTTAAGGAGCGGGAGGAACAGCTTAAGGAAGCGGCAGAGAAGGCGGAGCGCCGGGCGGAGATGATCGAGGGTTACAACGAACTCCTGGTGGAGATGCTGAGCAAACGCAAGGAATGGCTGCTTGTTGTGGACAGAAATACCAGTGAGATCATATACTGCAATAAGAAAAAGCAGGTGGGGGTCATAGAAGATACCTTCTGCAAGACCTGCAAGAGGCGTCTGTCTTTCCAGTCAGAGCTTCTGAACTGGAAAAGCCATGAGCAGTATCAGGTGTGGGAGATGGAAGGTGAAGCGGATACATTTTACCGCGTGACGTCTTTTCAGATGGAGTGGAAGGAACGGTCTTCCTACGTGCATGTCGTAGTAGATATCACGGATGAGAAGCGCAACGCCCGCAATATGACCAGCAAGGCTTACCATGATCCGCTGACGGGGACCAAGAACCGCCTGTTCTTTGAAGAATATATGGGAATCGTCCTGCGTGACGAGTTGGAGGCGACGCTCTGCTATCTGCAGTTAGACGGGTTGGAATATGTGAATGAGACATTCGGTCATGATGTGGGAGATGAATATATCCAGAAGTTTGTGGAGATCGTCAAGAAGAATTTCCGAGGCGGCGATACATTTACACGAATTGACGGAGATGAATTCTGCGTGATTCTTTCCGGTAATATGGCTGAGCTGATCAACCGTAAGCTTGCCGAGATCATGAGGGAATTCCAGGAGGAGGTCTACGCGAAATACCAGTGCAGTTTCAGCTATGGCGTCCTGGAGGTTAAGGGCAAGGAGAATAAGATGACGGTGGCAGATATCCTTGAGATGGCGGATGATGTGTTATATGAATGCCGGAATAAGAATCGTGTCAAGTATCCTGCCATATTCTCTGAACATTAGGAGGGATTGCAGGAAGCGCAGATACAGCGGATGTGCCAATTGACTGGCGGATATTTTCGGCAATATTTCCTGAGAAACTATAAAGTAAAAGATAATATTATAAAAATTTTACAAAAATATATTGACAAATATAAAACAATGATATAATATATAGAAAAAGTTAATAAAGAACGAGCTTACAGAGAAGTTTGCCGACCTTTCGCAAAGGCCGGAGGACTTCTCTTTTTTTCATCATTTTGCATGGAAGATTCTGGAGGCAGGAATCGGAAGTGCAGGCGGCGCGCTTGAAGAAGAGTTTGGCAACCTTTCACAAAGGTTGTTAGACTCTTCTTTTTTTATAGAATTCAGGACACTGTTATGGGAATCGGAAAATGTATTTCCGGGGAAGGAGATGAAAGGATGGCAGGAACTATGAAAACTAAGACTTACAGTATGTCAAAATTCGAATTGGATGGAAGGCCGGCTTTGAAGGAAGCGGTTCCGTTGGGGCTGCAGCATGTACTTGCAATGTTCGTAGGGAATATTGTCCCGATGATCCTGGTTGCGGGCGCGGCCAATCTCTCGCCGGCGGAGGCGAATATGCTGCTTCAGTGCTGTATGATAGGCGCGGCTATATCGACGGCAATTCAGTTATATCCAGTGAAGGCGGGCAGCCTTAAGATCGGTTCGGGACTTCCCTGCATGATGGGCCTTACATATGTGTTTCTTCCGGCCTGTCTTTCGATCGCAGGGAGCAGCGGAGTAGCATATATCTTCGGGGCGCAGATTGCAGCCGGAGTTGTCGCGGCCAGTTATGGCGTGCTTCTTAAGAAGATGACGAACCTATTTCCGCCGGTAGTGACGGGAACGATCGTAATGACCGTAGGAGTTTCTATCTTCAATCTGGCGATTGGAAATATTGCGGGCGGGACGTCTTCTTCGGATTTTGGTGCATTGATAAACTGGGGAGTAGGAGTGTTTGTCGTATTCGTCGTACTTGGCTTCAATGTGTTTGGGAAGGGACTTCCCAAGGTAGCGGCAATATTGATAGGTATGCTTGCCGGATATCTGGTATCTATTCCGTTAGGTCTGGTCGATTTTTCCGGGATAGGGGATGCCGTATGGTTTTCAGTTCCAAGACCGTTTGCTTTTGGAGTGAAGTTTAATCTGGGACACTTTTTTATGTTTTTACTTCTGTATTTTATAGTAGCGGTACAGATGATCGGTGATTTCAACGTTTCCTGTATGGGCGGCCTCGACCGGGAACCGACGCCGGAAGAGATCGGCGGAGGAGCAACGGCAAATGGGATTTCATCTGTTATCTCGGCAGTATTTAACAGCTTTCCGACTGCGACATACAGCCAGAATTCAGGAATTGTAGCGCTTACGAAGGTATGTTCCCGCCACGTGATCGGAGTAGGATGTGTCATTTTATTCATTGCAGGCTTATGCCCGAAGGTAGGAGCGGTCTTATCGACCATTCCGAATTGTGTGATTGGCGGCGGTACGGTAGTAGTGTTCGCAATGATCGCAACTTCCGGGATGAAGCTGTTGGCGAAGGAAGGATTTTCCAACAGGAATTGTCTGGTGATCGGCGTATCTCTGGCATTTGGGCTGGGGACACAATTTTGTAAAGGGGCAAGCGCACAGTTTCCGGCCGGTGTAGCGGAGATGCTTGAAGAAAACAGTGTAATTCTGACATCGATCCTTGCGATTATATTGAATCTTGTATTTCCCAAGGACTCTAAAGCAGTGTCGGAGTAATTAAGTATATTTTCAGCGGAAAGGAGAAAGAAGATGTCTGCAACAGTAATCAAAGGTGCATTTTTAATGACCGGAGAAGGACTTAAGAAGGACTATGGACTGAGAATGGAGGAAGGCAGGATCGTACAGATTGCCCCCAACGACAAGCTTCTGGTATATGAAGCAGACAAACTTATAGAAGTACCGGATGAGATGATCCTGCCGGGCTTCGTCAACGGACACAACCACATGTACGGCTTCCTGTCCCACGGGATCACGGCGGAAGCGATGGTGACAGAGTTTGAAAGCTTCCTGGATGATTTCTGGTGGCCTTACGTGGAGGACCGGCTGAACCACGAGTTGGTAGAGGTGACGGCCAGATGGGCGTGTGCGGAGATGATCGACAGCGGCGTGACTTCATTTGTGGATATTCTGGAGGGACCCAATGCGATCCCGGGAGCGCTGGAGGTTGAGAAGAAGGTCGTGGAGGAAGCCGGACTCAGAGGAAGACTCTCATTTGAAGCTTGCGAGAGGAAGAGCAAAGAGAACGGACAGGAAGGCTTACGTGAGAATATAGAATTTGTGAAGAAGTATAACCGTGACGGCGGACTGGTACAGGGAATCAACAGCATCCACACTCTGTTTACCTGCTCCGAAGAATTCGTAAAGCAGGCGAAGAAACTGTCAGATGAGAATCGCTGCATGACCCATATGCACTTAAGCGAGAGCGTATTCGAACCGGAGTGGTGCCGGAAAGAATACGGCAAGACGCCGGTTGAGATCTATGAGGAACTCGGATATCTGGATGAGAATGTTCTGGCCTCCCAGGTAGTGCAGGCAACAGACGCAGAACTCGACATTCTGGCGAAGCATCAGGTGAAAGCAGTGTCCATGCCGCTGTCCAACTGCGAGGTGGGCGGAGGGTTCGCCCCGGTAACGAAGATGCTTGACAGAGGAATGACGGTAGGGCTTGGTACGGACGGTTACGTTAACAACTTCTTCGAAGTCATGCGGGGCGCGTTCCTGATGCACAAGGCGAACCAGCAGGATCCCCAGGTGATGCCGGCGAAGACGGTGTACGAGATGGCGACAGCCATGGGAGCGCAGGCGATCGGGATCGGGGATGCAGGCATATTAAAAGAAGGCAATCTGGCAGATGTGATCACAGTAAGCTTAGATCAGCCGACTCCGGTAAATGAGAAGAATGTGTACGACCAACTGGTGTTATTTACCAATCCGCAGAATGTGA
Source organism: uncultured Dorea sp. (assembly GCA_947388185.1). Taxonomy (GTDB): domain Bacteria; phylum Bacillota; class Clostridia; order Lachnospirales; family Lachnospiraceae; genus Sporofaciens. Next base: position 27,425 of record CANDQP010000020.1, read on the forward strand.
AGAATGTATTCGCCGGCGGAAGGCAGCTTAAGAAAGACGGTATGATGCTGACGATCGACGCGGCGGCAGCAAAAGAGAAACTGAAAGAAGTGACCAGACAATTTTGGCAGGTGAATGAAAGGAAATAGTCATGAATCAGGTGAAGGAAGAGAATTATAATGTAATCCGCAGATCCAAGCCAAGGATCGACGGTGCGGAGAAGGTATCAGGAAGAGCGCTCTATGCGGCGGATCTGTATATGGAAGGAATGCTCTATGCGGGAGTGTTAAGAAGTCCATATTCCAGTGCAAGGGTGACAAAGATCAATACAGATAAGGCGAAAGCGATAGAAGGCGTCGAGGCAGTAGTGACGTTCGCCGATCTCAGGAAGACGAAGAGCTGGGCAGGGTATATGTACCTGACAGACCGTATCCGCTATGCCGGAGACTGTGTGGCGATGGTGGCGGCAAAGAGCAAATCGCTGGTAGAGGATGCCCTGGAGGCGATCGAAGTAGAATACGAGGAACTCCCGGGAGTGTACACCATCGACGACGCGCTGGAAGAGGGAGCGCCGCTGGTGCACGAGGAGTATGAGAAGAACATCTTCAAGGATTCTCTGTTCCACATCCGCAAAGGCGACATAGAGAAAGGCTTTGAACAGGCGGACGTGATCCTTGAGCGGGAATACAGGACCCAGTATATCGAACATTCCTACATAGAGCCGGAAGCGGTAATGGCATACATGGATCCTAACAGCGGGCTTGTGACGGTACAGGCGTCGGCACAGAATCCGTTCTTTACCAGGCGGTATGTGTCGGATATCCTGGGAGTTCCGCTGAATAAGGTCCGCATGATACAGGCGATCTTAGGAGGAACCTTCGGAGGCAAAGAAGAGGGGATCGGACTTGTGACGGCAAGGGCGGCATATCTGGCCTGTCAGACGAAGAAGCCGGTGAAGTTCGTGTTCACAAGAGAGGATTCGTTCTTAGAGAGTTCCAAACGTCATCCGTTCCGTCTGCGCTATAAGATCAGAGCCACGAAAGAGGGCAAGATCGTTGCATTTGAAGGAGAACAGGTGGATAACTGCGGCGCGTATAACAATCAGACCCAGTTCATGAACTGGCGCGCCAATGTGCATTCCTCAGGCCCTTATGAGATCGACAATATCAAGACAGATACATACGGTGTATTTACGAATAATATTCATTCCGGTGCCATGAGAGGTTACAGTTCCCCGTCTCTGATCTTCGGACAGGAGCAGTTGATCGAGGAGCTTGCCGAGGAGCTTGGAATGGATGAGGTGGAATTAAGACGGATCAATTGTCTGAAAGACGGAGCCCTCACGGCGACAGGAGTCCCGGTAGAATATGTCATCCTCCAGGATGTGATGGACGGTACGGTAGAGCGGACAGATTATACCAGGAAGCATGCGGAATATAAGCAGCAGCCGGATACCAGGTTCCGCAAGGGAATCGGACTTGCAATCTGCTACCGCGGATGCGGGCTTGGAGCGGAGTCCCCGGATGCGTCGGGCTGTATGATGATCGTCAACGAGGACGGAAGCGTCAGCATCGCCTCCGGCCTTGCGGAGAACGGACAGGGACTTAAGACGGCATATGCCCAGATCGCGGCGGAGGCGTTGGGAGTTCATTACGAGGATATTCAGTTCCCGCAGCTTGACTCCTTCGCGATCGCGGACAGCGGTATGACGGTTGCTTCAAGAGGGACGGTCATGGGCGCCCAGTCTGTACGCAAAGCAGGAGAGAAGCTCAAGAAGATCATGATAAAGAATGCATTGGAGCTTCGGCCATTCTCTCTGGAAGGCACGGATGTTACCTATGAGCAGCTCACAGAGGAAGATATAGATCTGAAAGATGCGGTGTTCTTCCTGAAAGATCATCCCGAGATCACGGTTCCGTTCACTTCCGTAACTGGTGCATGTATCTGGACGGGCAAGCAGATGGCGGCTTATGAGTGGTTTATGCCGGAAGATCTGCCGCAGGATCATGAGACCGGGCAGGGCAAGGCATTCCCGACCTTCGCATATGGCTGTGTGATCGCAGAGGTCGAGGTGGATATGAGGACCGGATATGTGGATCTGAAGAAGGTGACGGCGAGCCATGACGTAGGAAGAGCCATCAACCCGGCGCTGATCAAGGGACAGATCTACGGCGGTATCGTGATGGGCCAGGGCTACGGTATCATGGAGGATGTGGCTCCTAAGAACGGCAAAGTGAAGAACCGGAACTTCGATTCCTATATCCTTCCTACATCAATGGATGCGCCCGAGATGGATGTACAGATCTTCGAGTCAGGCGATCCGGCAGGAACTTACGGGGCGAAGAGTATCGGAGAGCCGGCGACGGAAGCGGTTGCGGCGGCGATCGCCAACGCGGTTTACAATGCAACGGGCAGACGGGTTCGTGAGAATCCATGTGATCTGGAGACGGTACTGTTAGGGAAGAAGCTTAGATAGAAAGGAAAAGGCATATGTTCAAATATGATTATTATAGAGCGGCAACAATGGATGAAGTGTGTGAGGTGCTTGCCAGGTATCATGGAAAAGCACGTATTGTAGCCGGCGGTACGGATATTATGGTACAGATCCGTGAGAAGGATAAACGGTGGAAGGAATTAGAGTGTCTCCTGGATCTGTCCTTCCTGGAGAAGGAGCTTCGCTATATCCGGGAAGAGGGAGATCAGATCCATATCGGAGCGCTTACGACCCATACGGATCTGGAACGGTCAGAAGTGATAAAAAGATGGATTCCATTTCTCGGGAAAGCGGCGTCTACCGTAGGTTCTCCGCAGATTCGGAATCGGGGGACCATCGGAGGGAGTATCTGTAACGCTTCTCCGGCGGCGGATCCGCTGACCCCGCTGATCGCGCTCGGCGCGGATGTGGTGATCCGGGGAAGAGAAGGGGAACGTAAACTGGCGCTCAAGGATTTCTACACAGGCCAGGGCAAGGTAGATCTTAAGGAAGATGAATTCTTGAAGGAGTTTGTCGCAGAGAAGCTTCCGGAAGGCGCGCGTACAGGATTTGCCAAGCTTGGGAGACGGAAGGCCCTTGCGATCTCCAGACTGAATGTCTCGGCGGCGCTTGGATATGACGAAGAAGGCAGGATCAACTTCGCAAGGATCGCTCCGGGGTGTATATTCAGCACACCGGACAGAGTAGAGACGGCAGAGCGTATATTAATAGGAAGAAAACCGTCAGAAGAACTGTGGATGGAAGCAGGGAAGGAAGTATCGGAAGAGATGATCCGGCGTACCGGAATCCGTTGGTCCACGGAGTATAAGCAGCCGGCGGTAGAGGCAATCGTAGAGGATGCACTCGCAGAGTGTGCACATCAGTAGCAGACAATTGGAGGAGCAAGATGGAGAAAATAAAGATGAATTTCATCGTCAATAAGAAACCGGTAACGGTGGAGGCATATCCAAATGAGAGACTTCTGGATGTGCTGAGAGATACATTGAGACTTACAGGAACCAAGGAAGGCTGCGCCGTTGGAGAATGCGGGGCCTGTACGGTCATCCTGGACGGGAAGGCAGTAACTTCCTGTCTGGTGCCGATCGGTTCCGTGGAAGGAAGAGAAGTCATAACGATTGAAGGCGTGGGAGCAGACGGGAAGCTGGATCCGATCCAGGAAGCGATCCTTGAAAATCATGCGCTGCAATGCGGATTCTGCACACCGGGATTCGTGATGAGCGCCAAGGCGTTGTTAGACGAGAACCCGGATGCCACCAAAGAAGAGATCCGAAGGGCGATCTCAGGGAATCTGTGCCGGTGTACGGGCTATGAGCAGCTTACCGTTGCGATCTATGAGGCGGCACAGCAGTTGAAGGAAGCACACAGAGAACAGATTTAAAATATAAGCAGATTACATGCAGAGAATAGAAAGGAGAAACGAGCATGTTTGAAAAAGAAAAACTGACAGGGGCAGATATCGGAATAGAATTTTGCGGTTATAAGCTTCAGAGTCCATATATCCTGTCATCAGGACCGCTTACTTACGGAGCGGAGGGGATGATCAAGGGCTTCAAGGCAGGCTGCGGAGCGGTGGTTACGAAGACCATCCGCAAGTCAGCGGCGATCAATCCGGTTCATCACATGGGAACGGTAAATAATGACTCCCTGATCAACTGTGAGAAATGGGCGGACAGCGACAGGCAGCAGTGGTATGAGAAGGAGATCCCGGAGACGGTGAAGGCGGGAGCGATCGTGATCGCAAGCGTCGGCCATACGCTTGAAGAGGCGCAGGAGATCGTCGGCGAGGTAGAGATGGCGGGAGCGCACATTATTGAACTGGTTTCTTATACGGAGGATACGCTGATCCCTATGCTGGATTATACGAAGGCGCATGTGAAGATCCCGGTGATCTGCAAGCTGAGCGGCAACTGGCCTGACCCGGTGGGAACGGCGAAGAAGTGTCTGGAGCACGGAGCAGACGGCTTATGTGCCATCGACTCTATCGGACCGACGCTTAAGATCGATATCGAGAAGGCACGCCCGGAGATGATGAGCGCAGACGGCTACGGCTGGATGACGGGAGCGGCTATGAGACCCATCTCCATGCGCATCAATGCCGAGATCGCCCGCAATCATCCAGAGCTTAAGAACCTGTACGCATCCGGCGGCGTGATGAGCGCGGACAATGCCATTGAGTATATGATGGCGGGAGCCATGGGCGCAGGCATCTGTACGGTAGGAATCCTTAAGGGAGTCGAGTATGTGGAGAAGCTGTGCTACGACCTCTCGAAGAGACTGGCGGAGCTTGGATATCACTCCATCGAAGAAGTGAACCGTGCGGCGCTGCCGAATTTCCCGAAGAAGGAGTATGTCAGCAAGCTGGATTTTGCATTTGAGCCATATAAAGAGGATGGGAAGAAGAAATGTATCTCCTGCGGCAAATGTGTGGCTGCCTGCTGTTATGATGCCAGAACGTTAGTGTTCCCTGAGATGCATGTGGATCTTGAGAAATGCCGTTTCTGCGGATTGTGTCTGGATGTCTGTCCGACAGGAGCGCTCACGGGGAAACGTGCCGCGCAGACAGAGGAAGATCTGGAGCTTGAGAGGAAATCAATCGAATTCTACAATTCATTTAACTAATGATACATAAAGTAAGGAGGAAATCAATATGCTTAGCAAGGAAAGAGAAGAGAAGCTGGTCGCATTTTGCCAAAAGATGATCCAGGCAAAGAGCTACAGCGGCCACGAAGACAAGGTGGTAGAGGAGATGAAGCAGTTCTGTGACCAGGAAGGCTTCACAGACGTACATGTGGATAAGTATGGGAACTGTATCTGCCATATCAAGGGCAAACAGCCCGGACCAAAGATCCTGTTCGACGGACATATGGATACCGTTCCGGTACCGGATGAGAGCGCGTGGGAGCATGATCCGTTCGGAGCAGAGATCATAGACGGGAAGATGTACGGAAGAGGAACTTCTGATATGAAGGGAGCCCTGTCCTCCATGATGGCAGCGGCGATCTACTATGCGAAGGATTGCGACTATAACTTCCCCGGTGATATCTATGTGGCAGGCGTTGTACACGAGGAGTGTTTCGAGGGAGTTGCGGCAAGAGAGATCAGCGCTTATGTGAAGCCAGATTACGTGGTAATCGGAGAGGCTTCCCAGTTAAATATCAAGATCGGCCAGAGAGGCCGCGGGGAGCTTAAGGTTGAGACCTTCGGCGTGCCGGCGCACTCAGCGAATCCGGAGAAGGGTGTGAATGCCGTATATAAGATGTGCAAGGTGATCGAGGCGATCCAGGGGCTTAAGCCGACCAATCATCCGGTACTTGGAGACGGGATCTTAGAGCTTGTGGATATCAAGTCCTCACCGTATCCGGGGGCTTCCGTAGTGCCGGATTACTGCCGGGCAACCTATGACAGACGCCTTCTGGTAGGAGAGACGAAGGAGAGCGTGCTTGCACCGATCCAGGAATTGCTGGATCAGATGATGAAGGAAGATTCCGGATTAAAGGCGAAGGTGTCCTTCGTGGAGATGGAAGAAGAGTGCTATACCGGCAACAAGATCAGCAGCGAGAGATTCTTCCCGGGCTGGTTATATGATGAGAACGAGCCATTTGTGCAGGATGTGTATAAGGAGATGAAGGCGCTTGGGCTGAATCCGACGATCACGAATTATAACTTCTGTACGAACGGAAGTCACTATGCGGGCGAGGCAGGAATCAAGACGCTTGGTATCGGGCCTTCTAAGGAGAATCTTGCGCATACCATCAATGAGTATATTGAGATTGAGCAGCTTGTGAAGGTGACGGAGAGCTATTACGGAGTGATGAAGGCGCTGCTTAAGTAGGTATGTTTGGGCATTCGGGTGGAAGAGGGTTGCAGTGGGGACGGCCGTTCGGAGATGTCCGTCCTCACGCGGACTGGGCAACGCTTCGCTGAACTAACGGCTAACTTCGACTAAGGCATTCAGGAAAGTCTTCATGCCTAAGTCTCCGTAAGCCGTGGATTTCATCTACGCTAAAGACGCCCTGGAATGTCCGCTTAGAGGGCGGACATCTCCGAACGGCCTGTATATTACAAATGGATTCCAGCCGAACGGGCAGAAGTGTTTATATTATTGGGAAGGGGTGGTAGTTTGCAGTTGTTTGATTTGCACTGTGATTCGATCGTTAATTTTCGGAAGGAGAATTCGGATTTCTTGTGTGAGAAAACGCAGTTTTCGCTGAAGGAGCTTGATAAGTTTGAGAGATTGTGTCAGACGATGGCAGTTTTCATTCCTGATGACGTCAGGGGTGAAGAGGCGGTTCAGTATTTCCGTGATCATAAGGAATATCTGGATCTGCTTCTTAGGAAGCAGAGTGAGATGGCGGAGTTGGTATGTACGCCGGGGGATATTGAACGGATCACTGCGGAAGGCAGATGTGCGGTGATACTGGCGGTTGAGAGCGGCGCGGCTCTTGCGGGATCTCTTGATAACGTAGACTATCTTGCGGCAAACGGCGTCAAGATGATGACGCTTGTGTGGAACGGGCCGAATGAGCTTGGCAGCGGGCAGAAGACCGATCAGGGGCTTACTCCTTTTGGGCGGCAGGCCGTGAAGCGGATGGAAGAGGCGGGGATCATCGTAGATGTGTCCCACCTGAATGACAGAGGGTTCGGGGAACTGTGCGAGATCGCCGAGAAGCCGTTTATTGCGACCCACTCCAATCTTCGTTCCGTATGTTCTCATAAGAGGAACCTGACGGAGGAGCAGTTCAAGGAGATGATTAACCGTAAGGGACTGGTAGGCGTGAATCTGTATGAGCAGTTCTTGGCGGACGACCATAAGGGAGACTTAGACAGCATGTACCGGCATGTAAGCCGGATGCTGGAGCTTGGCGGCGAAGATATTATCGCCTGCGGAAGTGATTTTGACGGTGCGGATATAGACGAGACACTGGATACCCCGGTCAAATTCGCCTGCTCTGCAGAGTATCTTCTCGCAAGGGGAATCCCGGAGAGAACCATAGATAAGATGTTTTTTGAGAATGCATTGGATTTCTTTAAAAAGAACTTGAGGTAGCAGAATGCTGATTAAGAATGGAATCATTGTAACAGAAGACGGACGTTTTGAAGGAAACATACGTGTAAGAGACGGGAAGATCGCGGCAGTCGGGATCGGGCTTGAGCCGGAAGGGGAGGAAGAAGTCCTGGATGCAGAAGGGGCCTATATCCTGCCGGGCGGCGTGGATGTGCATACCCATATTGATATGCCCGCCGGAGAATGTATGACGTCGGATGATTATCTGACCGGGACGAGGGCTGCCGTTATGGGAGGAACCACGGCTGTTATGGATTTCCCGGAGTATGACGAAGGGGAGACTCTAATGGACGGCCTGAACTGCTGGCGTAAGAAATCAGAAGGACGGGCATACTGTGATTATGGTTTCCATATGACTGTCTCCGGATGGGACGAAGGTATGAAGGAACAGCTTGCCCATATAAAGGAGCAGGGTATTACTTCTTTCAAAGCCTACACGGCATATCAGGACGGTATCGGAGTGTATGACGAACAGCTCTTTGAGATTCTTCAGGAGATGAAGGAACTGGATACATTGCTGTGCGTGCACTGTGAGAACGGCGATGTGTTAAGGCGCCTGCAGCGGCAGTTAAGAGAAGAGAACGCATCCGACATCAGGAATCATCCGAAGTCCAGGCCGAATCTGACGGAGAAGGAAGCGGTATCGAGGGTGATCGATTTCGCAGCTGTGGCGGACGTACCGGTCTATATCGTGCATGTCAGCACGAAGGAAGCGGCTGAGGTTATAAGGCAGGCCAAACAGAGAGGTCAGAGAGTTTATGCCGAGACCTGTCCGCAATATCTGCTCCTGGACGAGAGCCTTTACGATCTGCCCGGATTCGAGAGCGCCAAATATGTGCTCTCACCGCCGCTTCGGACGAAAGCCGA
>CANDQP010000021.1 GCA_947388185.1 uncultured Dorea sp.
ACACCATATCCAGAGAATATGATGGAATCCATCAAAAAGGTAGAGGCTACAAGAGAAAAACGTATGTCTACAGAGCCGAGACGTCTGACCGCTGATGAAAAAGATGCTCTTCTTAAGGAGTTCCATCCTGATTATAATCCAGACGCTTTTGCCGAGATCAAGGTAGGTCCGAACAAGGGACAGAAAGCGCCTCTTGAACTGGCGGAGATGCTTCACTCCACAAGCCGTCTGGTCAATGACAAGGTTGATATCACGAAGGTTGATTATGATGTGGACGTACTTGTGATCGGCGGAGGCGGGGCAGGCTCCTCCTGTGCCATCGAAGCCCACAACGCAGGCGCTAATGTTATGATCGTGACGAAGCTTCGTATCGGCGACGCCAATACGATGATGGCGGAAGGCGGTATCCAGGCGGCAGATAAGGAGAACGACTCTCCGGTTCAGCACTATCTGGACTGCTTTGGCGGCGGACACTTTGCCGCAAGGCCGGAATTGGTAAAACGTCTTGTAATGGAAGCGCCGGATGCGATCAAATGGCTGAATGAGCTTGGCGTTATGTTTGATAAGGATGCAGACGGACGTATGGTAACGACCCACGGCGGCGGTACCTCCAGAAAGAGGATGCATGCATGTAAGGACTACTCCGGCGCAGAGATCATGCGTACTCTCCGCGACGAAGTTCTGAACCGTCAGATCCCGGTGATTGAATTCACCTCCGCGGTGGAGATCATCAAGGATGAAAAGGGTCAGGCGGCAGGTGCGGTCCTTCTCAACATGGAGACGGGAGATTATTCTGTTGCAAGAGCCAAGACGGTCGTGATCGCAACAGGCGGCGCAGGAAGAATGCATTACCAGGGCTTCCCGACGTCTAACCATTACGGAGCAACCGCAGATGGACTGATCCTGGGTTACCGGGCAGGTGTACCGCTTCTCTACCAGGATTCCATCCAGTATCATCCGACGGGCGTTGCTCATCCGGTACAGATCCAGGGCGCGCTTGTTACGGAGAAGGTTCGTTCTGTGGGCGCTCAGCTTGTCAATGCAGAAGGCGAGGCATATATTCATCCGTTGGAGACACGCGACGTCAATGCATCAGGCGTTATCCGTGAGTGCAGCGAAGGCCGCGGCGTGGAGGCTCCGAGCGGACAGAAGGGCGTATGGCTTGACACGCCTATGATCGAGATCCTTGGCGGAGAGGGAACGATCGAGAAGAGGATCCCGGCTATGTTCCGTATGTATATGAAATACGGAATTGATATGAGAAAGGTGCCGATCCTGATCTATCCTACACTGCATTATCAGAACGGCGGTCTTGAGATCGACGGAGAAGGCTTCACGAAGAACATTCCGAACCTCTTAGCAGCAGGAGAAGCCGCAGGCGGAATCCACGGAAGAAATCGTCTGATGGGCAATTCCCTTCTTGACGTGATCGTATTCGGAAGAAATGCAGGTAAGAAGGCTGCGGCAAAAGCAAAAGAAGTAGAGCTTGGCGCCATGAATCTTGACCATGTGGCAAGCTATGACGAGGAGCTTAGAGGTGCTTCTGTCGCTACAGAAGAAGTATCACCGAAGCTTCTGCCGAAGTATGCAAGGCATGAGAGATAGAAAAAGGAGATTAGACTATGCGTGAGATAGAAGTAAGCAAGATTACGGATGTCGTAGAGAAGCTTTGTATCGAAGCGAATGAGCATCTTCCTGAGGACGTGAAGTGTGCGATCAAGGATTGCCGCGCGTGCGAGGACGGAGAGATTGCCAAAGGCGTTCTGGATAACATTATCGAGAACTTCGAGATTGCAGACAGAGAGTGCGTGCCGATCTGCCAGGATACGGGTATGGCGTGCGTATTCCTTGAGATCGGGCAGGATGTACACTTGACCGGAGGCAATCTTGCGGATGCGGTTGACGAGGGTGTGCGCCGCGGTTACGACAAGGGATATCTTCGGAAATCTGTTGTAAAGGACCCGGTGCGCCGCGGCAATACCGGAGACAATACGCCGGCAATGCTCTATACGGAGATCGTTCCCGGCGATCAGATCAAGGTGACTGTTGGGCCTAAGGGCTTCGGAAGCGAGAATATGAGCCAGATCCGCATGTTTAAGCCGTCTCATGGGTTACAGGGGATCAAGGACTTCATCCTCGAGGTGGTAGAGACGGCGGGACCGAACCCGTGTCCGCCGATGGTCGTAGGCGTCGGGATCGGCGGAACCTTCGATAAGGCGGCGCTCCTTGCGAAGAAAGCGCTGATGCGGCCGATCGACTCCTCCAACCCGGATGCATTCTATGCAGATCTTGAAAAAGAGATGTTGGAGAAGATCAATAAGCTTGGCATCGGGCCGCAGGGCTTCGGCGGAAAGACCACGGCGATCGGATTAAATATTGAAACTCTGCCGACCCATATTGCAGGCATGCCATGTGCAGTCAACATCAACTGCCATGTTACACGCCACAAATCGGAGGTGATCTAAGATGGCAGCAAAGAAGATTACATTACCATTGACAGAAGAGCTTGCGAAGACACTGCACGCGGGCGACAGCGTACTTGTGACAGGAACGATCTACACATCCCGCGACGCAGGCCACAAGAGGATGTGCGAGGCGCTGGAGAAGGGGGAGGAGATCCCGTTTGATCCGACAGACGCTACGATCTATTATGTAGGACCGACTCCGGCGAAGCCGGGGCAGGTCATCGGTTCCGCGGGACCGACCACCAGCGGGCGTATGGACGCCTATGCGCCGACCATGATGTCTGTGGGCGCGCGCGGCATGATCGGTAAGGGCGCACGTTTACCGGAAGTCGTTGATGCGATGAAGAAATACTCTGGAGTATACTTCGGAGCCATCGGCGGTGCAGGCGCGCTTCTTGCCAAATGTATCAAGAAGGCGGAGCTTATCGCTTACGAAGATCTGGGAGCAGAGGCGCTTCGGAAGCTGTATGTAGAGGATATGCCGCTGGTTGTCATTATCGACAGCGAGGGAAATAACCTGTACGAGAGCGGAAGAGCCGCATACTTAAAGGAGCACGAATAAGCAACACTGTAATAGTAATAGCTCAGATGTTGAAGAATGAACTGCTTTATTTATAGAAGGGAGTCAAATGACATGGAGTTATTTGGAGGGATATTGGCAGTTAAGGCTGTAGTATTTCTGACATTCTCGATCTTCGCAATTGCTGCCGTCGGATATTCCATCGGCAGGATCGAAGTGAAGGGAATCGACCTTGGAACTGCCGGAGTATTTATTGTTGCTCTGGTCTATGGATGCCTGTTATATACGAAGCTGTCAGATAACCTGATGGCAGGAGAAGTGACATTTGCTACAGATGCGCTGAAGATTGTCGAGAATATGGGTCTGGTGTTCTTTGTGACTTCCGTTGGTTTCATCGCGGGACCGAACTTCTTCGGGAATCTGAAGCGGAATTTTAAGTCCTATGTTCTGCTCGGCGCGATCATTATCCTTGCGGCGGCGGCTACCTGTGTGCTATGCATCCTCATCGGCGGGAACTTTACGGAACTGGAACACGATCAGTTCAAGGCGATCCTGGTTGGCATCCTCTCGGGTGCGCTGACCAGTACGCCGGCATTCTCCGCATCGAAGGCGGCAGTCGGCGCTGACTTAGAGGCGCTGGTATCCGTAGGGTACGGTATCGCTTATCTGTTCGGCGTGATCGGGGTGGTCTTATTCGTACAGATCGTTCCGAAGATCATGAAGGCTGATATGAATGAAGAGGTGGCGAAGATCGCCGCAAAAGAAGGCGGAAGCAGCAGGAAGAAGAACCTGATCCTGACAGAAGTGGATGAGTTCGGGTTTATGGCGTTTTCGCTGGCAGCAGTCGTAGGGATCCTGGTGGGAAGCATCAGTTACCGGAACTTCTCGCTGACGACTACCGGAGGATGTCTGTTGACGGCTTTGGTGTTTGGGCATTACGGACATATCGGCAAGATATCCATCGTGCCGAAGAGTTCTACGCTTAAGATGCTGAGAGAATTGGGATTGATGCTGTTCCTGATCGGAGCAGGGGTGTCCGGCGGTGCGAAATTCGTGCAGTATTTTGAGCCGATCTATTTCCTCTACGGAGCGATCATGACGATCCTCCCGATGATCATCGGATTCGTTATTGCAAAGAAGATTCTGAAACTGCCGCTGCTCAATAATCTCGGTTCGCTGACCGGGGGCATGACCAGTACGCCGGCGCTTGGAACGCTGATCAATATGGCCGGAACGGAGGATATCGCGTCAGCATACGCGGCGACCTACCCGATCGCACTGATCGCGGTGGTGCTTGCATCACAGCTGATCATATTGTTCTGTTAGATAAGCAGATAGTCCTAAAACAGGGGCAGCTATGGATCGTATGAACCATAGCTGCCCCTGAAGCTTTTCATAGAGAAAGAAGCTTTTCACAGGGAAATGGCTGCCGGTTAATTCAAGAAACCAAACAGACCTTTCTTCTTAGGCTTTGACGACTTCTTGGTCGAAGTAAACGCATCATGCCTGTCTCTGTCCCGGCGCTGGTTGATAGCCTTATATAACTGAAAGATGGTAGTCTTGTCAGTACACCAGCTAAGCGGTAATCCTATGTCCCGGAAATGGGAGCGGATCCTCTCGTACTCCTTGTCGCCGATGGCCTGGGCGCTGTTGATGCTTCGGCCTGCGAATATCTCGTCGAAGGCGTCTCTGACCTTGATAATCTTCCCCGGATTATCGGTGAGCGTCTTGTTAACCTGTTCTAATAATTCTTTTTGATCCATTCTTGTCTCCTCTCTTGACAATCAATCTGTAACCGTGATAAAGCATTACTTTAGCGTAGTGTAATATAGATCAGGAATTATTGCAATAGGAAAATTGAAAATGATACCGAAATGATACCGAAAATACCGGTATGGACGTGAAATGCAACAATCGAGACAAGCACTGCGGTATTGCTTGTGTTTGGAGAGGAAAAGAATTATAATAGAATTACGTCAAATCCTAGAAAGGAAAAAGAAAATGAACACAAAATGGAGAAGGTTTAACAGTTTGACTGGAAAATGCTATAACAATATGATGGGGATCGATCAGGATAGCTCCTGTTGGGGAGCTGCGTTTGAGCTCCTCAAAGAGATCGTCAGGGAGGAACGGAGCAGGGACGCCGGATATGCGCCGGAATTATATCAGTTAGATGATGTGACGGACTTTGTATATGATATAGAAGGATGGCTTGAGGATTACATCGGTGAGCTTGATATGCGCGGCATGTGGGAGGAACTGCTTGAGGTGTGTGAGGATATGCTCGAGATGTTCGCATGGAAGGAGATATCGTCATCAGATTTTGATTTCTTAAGAATCTCTGCATTGGGGAATCTGGGAAGGAATGAAGAGGCTGTCAGGCTGAGCAGGGAATGGATGGAGAAGGAAGAAGACAATATGCTGGCAGTATCGTCAGGTGTGTATGCGTATATGAACGGCGGTAATTATGAAGAGGCAGAAGCATTGATTGAGAGATACATCCATGAAGATACGAAGTGTACAGATGAGAATGATGTTCTCTTTATTGCGGCGGGCGAACTGTATAAGGCTTCGGGGAATCAGGAAGCGGAAAGACGGATAGAGAAGATCCTGGAGGAATATGACGAGGTGGTTGAACAGGAATTGATGGAGTGGGATGAAGATGATGAGGATCTGCCGTTCTCATAGAGACCATTCTTTTAAGACAGGAATTCTTGTACTGTAACAATGGCGGGGAATTTCCCCGCCAGAATCCGTTAGGATACCGGCAATGTATCTCTTTTCTGCATCCTTCGGCAGATATCTCACGATCCTGAGAAATGCGAAGGCTGTGTCAATTTCTTTCGTATCAAAAGTCTATCCCGTATAATGAAAGAAAACTATTGACCTTCACGGAACGTCATAGAGTAAAGTAGTCTTATCAAGGAGGATAAGCATATGATGAGAACGGTAAAGGAAGTAGCAAAACTTACGGGTATCAGTGCGCGCACGCTTCATTATTATGATGAGATCGGTCTGTTCGTACCGACATCAAAGACCGGGGCGGGATACCGGCTTTATGACGATAAAGCCCTTGAGACATTACAGCAGATATTGTTTTTCCGGGAGTTTGACATTCCGCTTAAGAAGATCAAAGCCGTCATGGATCATCCTGACCTTGATAAGAACCAGATTCTTAAGATGCAGCGGAAAATGCTCATGGCCAAGAAGGAGCGCATGGAGCGTTTGATCGCCAGTATCGATGATATTCTGAAAGGAGATAATAGGATGGATTTTACAGTATTCAGTGAAGAGGAGATCCGTACCATGTACGACAGCATGGTTCAGAACTTGAATGAGGAGCAGAAGCAGATATTCATTGAGCATTATGGGAGCATGGAGGCGTTCCGAGAGCATTATCTGGAAGGCGCTGCGTCTGAGCAGGCTCAGAAGAATTTCGCAAAAGTGGTAGAGTGGTATGGAAGCAAGGAAGCCGCATTGTCAGCCGCACAGGGGCATCCGGGCGTTTCCGGGATCATGACTTCATACCAGAAACGTATGGGAGCAATCCAACAGAAAATAGCAGCGAAAGCAGGAACGGACGTTCATTCTCTGGAAGTGCGTGAACTGATCGGGGAATATGATTTTGCCGCGAAACAGCTCTATCAGATGGAGGATGTGAGGGAGCTGATGCTGGAATTGGCGGAAGGATACAGGAGTAACCAGGAAGTTCGTGAAGGATTTGACAGTGTGTATGGAGCCGGAACCGCTTCGTATATGGGGGATGCGATAGAGGCATTCTATAACAGGTAAACATCAGATATTATGAGGGGATAAGAGAGGATCAATGTATGGGAGAGAAGGCAGTGAATATGACGGAAGGGAAGATCCTTCCACAGCTGGTGAAGTTCGGACTTCCGGTGTTGTTAGGGATGTTATTCCAGAGGATTTATAATTTTGCAGACGTCTATATAGTAGGGAGATATCTTGGGGACAATGCCCTGGCTGCAGTGAGCATTGCCGGTACGGCTATGTATCTCTTATACTCTGTGATGATGGGGCTTTCTACAGGTGTCAGTGTCGTGATCTCGAGATATTATGGGGCAAATGAGATGGCAAATGTAGTAGATTCCTATGTGACATCCATCTATGTGTCGATTGCGGCGGTGATCGTGATCACGGCGTCGGGGGTGGCAGGCACCAGGCCGTTGCTGGAGATTTTGCAGACCTCAGAGGAGCTGATGCCGGAGGCAGTAGAATATCTGATCTGGATATTTGTGGGCTGCGGAGGTACAATGCTGTATAACTGGATCTCATCGGTACTGCGTTCTCTTGGTAATTCGGTGGTGCCTTTGATCTTTCTGGTCGTATCCAGTGTTCTCAATGTGATCCTGGATGTTGTATTTGTTGTATGGATCCCGATGGGAGTGAAAGGGGCGGCTCTTGCTACAGTGGCCGCCCAGGTGCTCTCAGGGACATTATGTGTGATATATGCGCTTAAGATTCTGCCGTTCCTGCGGATCAAGCGGGTACAATTTCACTGCAGGAGGGACCTGGTCAAAGAGATATTGATCTACGGAGTTCCGACCGGGCTTCAGATGAGTATTATTTCCATATCGGACCTGACACTGCAGGCGGTGATCAATACTTATGAGACGGCACTGATCGTGGCCTATGGCGTCTGCCTTAAGATAGAAGGGCTGGGGTTCCAGATTGCAGATGCGATCGGCACGTCTCTTGGGACGTTCGTGGGTCAGAATGTAGGGGCGAAGAAGTATGACAGGGTGAAGAAGGGCGTCCGTTATGCATATCTGATTAACGGTATCTGTTACGGAGTCTTCTGCCCGTGCATCTACTTCTTCGCAGAACCGATCATGCGTGCATTTACGAAGAATACGGCTTCCGTGGGGTATGGGATGGAGTATCTGCATATCATGGCGGTCTTCTTCGTGACGGGCGGACTTCTTGTGATATATCACAATGTTCTCCGCCCATCCGGTGACGTTGCGGTGACGATCCTGATGGGAGTCAGCGAAGTGGTCACAAGGATCAGCTTCGCATTCCTTCTCTCCGCATGGTTTGGATACCGCGGGCTATGGTGGGTATCGCCGATCACATGGGTCTGTGCGGCCGGTGTGGGGGCGGTGCGGTATTATTCCGGGAAATGGGAAGGGAAGGCGTAGATCTTAATACTCGCTCACCAATTCCTTCACAGATATCCGGTTGATCGTCCTGACGACTATATACGTTCCCAGGAATATGCAGGCCGGGAGCATAATACCCACAGCGACCGCATCTGCCAGAGAACTTGCGAAGGGGAATTCCGTAAGCCCGAACTGTTTGGCATAAGGGCTTAAGAGCCCTGGCGCGAGGAAGGTTCCAAGCGCAAGTCCCAGGATATTCCCTGTGACCGCAGACAGGCAGTTCCGCCACAGATAGATCTTCAAGATCTGCCGGGACGTCATCCCTGCAGCCTTCAACAATCCGATCAATCTTTGATCCCGCCTGACCAGCAGGAACGTAAGATTCGTTGTGACAAGAACCAGAATAATAAGCAGGACCGCTAAGACGGTTCCAACAGCGGGCGCCAGGATTCCGGTGATATTCTCTCCGTTTGACTTGGAAGCAATAAATGAGAACTTTCCGTTATATTTATCATTTAGTTTCCCGGCATAATCCCATTTGTCCGAGCTGTCAGAGAGCACAAGCATATAGTCTCCAAAACCATTGTCCATCGCTTTGACCCGATCCAGATCATCTGTGACCATCCGTATGATCTCCCCGTGATTGGATAGTGTCTGGAAGATACCGGTGATTGTATAAGTCTTACGGTCTTCACCTGTGAACAAGTCCATTGTATCGCCGATTTCCAGATCGTATTTCTCTGCCAGGGCGAGTCCGATGCTGATCTCATCTTCTTTCCGGGGACGTGCACCATATAAGGATTTATCCTTGATTTTTTTATTCCAGGGCAGTTGGTAGATCTCTGCCGTCATATTCTGCCAGCTTCCGTCTTCGCGGGATTGATACTTGGGATGTATTTTATTTACTCCGTAAGTATAATCGATTCCGGGATCTTGTTCCAATTCAGCTATGATCGAGCTTACCGGAATATCTTCTAATGAGGTGACATAGATATCCGTTTGGATGAACCCCCAGGTCTCCGGTTCTTTGTCAATGTTTTCAATGGCGTTCAGGCATCCGGAACAGACGGCAGCCAGACAGCCGAAGATCAGCGATACACCGGCGATATACAGATAGCGCAGCCTGTTATTTTGTATTCCCTGGACGGCATAATACAGTTCGAAGGAGCTTTGGCCTTCATAATAGGAGCATTTTCGTACTCGTTGGATTTTTTCTGATGCTTTCCATGTGCCGCTTTTAATTGCATGGGAGGCATTTAACCGCTGTACTTTAAATACAGAACAGAAGCATAATATCAGAATTATTGCTGCTGCAAGGAGACATACCAGAAGAGCGTAATGTCTGATCCCTGCAAAGGAAACCTTATAGATTCCCATATCTTTCAGTATCTTCGTTAAGATCTTCCGATTCATCCACTCGCCAAGAATACTGCCAGAAACTGCGCCTGCGGATCCGATCATTCCGTAGGTGATAAGATATGTGCCTATGATCTGTCCTCCGGTCATACCCAGGGATTTGTAGATTCCGATGTTCCTGATATCTTCATCCATATCATTTTTTATCAGGAATAGAGCCAGCCAGGTGACAGTGACAGTCAGAATGACACTTACAAGACACAATAATCCGCCGGCCATCTGGTAGACAGAGGTATATCCGCTTTTGATCTGTTCGTATGTATAGAGCGTATTGCCAAACGGCATTTGAAAATATTCTTCTGTTTCGCGGATGAATCTTCTCTCGGTCTGTTTACTGTATTGATCGAACCGGATCTCCAGATAGCTTGCCGCACGGTTCATGGTAAGCGGGTAATCTGCGAGCCTTCCCGGCCCGCACCACATCCGGTACACGTTCGTACTGCTTCCGCCAAAGACGGGATCTGTAACTATTTTTACGACTTTTACCTTCACAGATGTATCGGCAAACCGGAGAGAAAGAGTATCTCCCAACTTCAGACGCAGAATATTTGCTGTCTTTGCGGTGATCCAGACTTCGTCTTTTGCCGGTATCTGTGATTCCTGCGGGGTATTAGACTTGGAGCCGTCCGGGATTACGGGAGAGAGCATCTGTCCGGTCTGGTCTTCAGTGTTTGGAAGCTCTAATAAGATACCGTTACTGAGCTTCGTGTTATCTTTCTCAATATAGTCGATCGTCCTGGTGTTCTCGGTAATCTGGTAATCGAATTTTTCAGGAGAATGATCAAGATATTGCCTTACAATATCGGGTGGCACCGCCGTCTTACTCCACAGGCAGCAAATCTGCGGTCCGTCCATCTCTTCGTATGCCCTGTCAAATATTGTATCCAATTCTGTCAGGATGATGACTGCGTTGACCATTAAAGCGGCCATGACTATAATACAGACGACTAGCAGCAGATTCGGGACTTTTCTTCTTTTGACCTTTGCAAGGCCGCACATAAGACTTGTTTTCACATTACCACCCCCTGTTCTGCAGAAAATGTGTGAGTTCCGATTCTCTCTCATCATATAGCTCACGGCTGCTATCGTCAGACATTGCCTCAGGGAATCTTAACTCTCCCGCGATGTGCCCGTCTTCGATATAGACCACTCTCTGCCCCCTGACTGCGACCTTCCTGTCATGAGTGACCAGGACGATTGTCTGTCCATTCCGGTTCAATTCATTCAGAAGATCCATTACGAGTTCTGTCTGTGCGGAATTCAGGCTTCCGGTCGGCTCATCGCACAGCAGAAGCGGCGGCTTATTGACGACTGAGCGCAAGATAGCCGCCCGCTGCTGCTGTCCGCCTGAGAGCTGTGAAGGATACTTGCCTATATGCTCTTTCAGACCGAATTGGCTGCATAGATTGAAGATGATCTCCTTCCTGCGGCTCGGAAGGTTCCGGTCTCTGCCTTCTGGATGGCGTGCAAGCATCATCGGCAGCAGGATATTTTCATAGACCGTAAGATCCGGGATCAGACATTGCTGCTGGAAAACGATTCCTATATTCGTTCGCCGGAATATAGCCTTTGTCTTTTCGTTCATGTGACTGAAATCTGAAGTATGGTTTCCAGTGTGTCTCCAAACAGGCGCTTTTGTCAGGGATGACGGCGGGGGAGCGGGCAAGGCGTATGTTATCGTGCCTGTGTCAGACTCGTCAATGCCTGCGATCAGGTGCAGAAGACTGGTCTTTCCGGAACCGGAAGCTCCCATGATCATGACAAATTCACCCCTGTTGACAATGAGATCTACATTGTCAACGACTCTGCATTCTGCCGTTCCTTCATAATATGTTTTCGTAAGATTTTGGATTTCTAATAGTTTCTCCGTCATTGCAGTATTTCCTTTCATCGATTTGTTACGAAAACTATAGAGGATTCGGGGTGACAGTGCAATCCCCAGGTGGGAGAATGACTCTCCGATTTGGAGAGTTCGTTCTGCTGCGTGATCATTTTTACTTTTTGGAACGTTATCTATTATAGGGGACGCCCTAATCCAAGTGTATAAACATACACGTTAGGAGGATCTGTTTTGACGCGTGAAAATGAACTATTACACCAGATAAAAAGAGGCGACACTTCCTGCTGGGAAGAGCTTGTGTCACTCTATTACGAGGATATCCTGCGGTACTGCATCTATCATTCGCCGGATCTGGAGTCGGCAGAGGATGCGGTGCAGGAGACATTCCTGAAAGTGATCCGGCATTTCCCAAAGTATCAGGACCGGGGGAAATTCCGCGGATTCTTATATAAGGTGGCGGCCAATACCTGTACGGACCAGTGGAGGCGGAAGAGGGACGTGCAGTTACCGGAGGATATGGAGTTTATGGAGACGGGATATGCAAGCTCGGAAGCGCAGGTGAATTTCCAGTATATGGTACGAGGTCTCCCGGAAGAGTTGAGGGAGATCGTGTATCTGAAGTTCGCGCAGGAGCTGACGTTCCGGGAGATCGCCATGGTCGTGGGGCTTCCGGTAAGGACTGTGCAGTCCAGGCTTCGAAGGGCATTGAAGCTGATAAGAAGTGAGATAGAAGGAGAGGTGTAGGAATTGGAGCGAAAGCAGTATGAAGAGCTTAGTAATGCATTGAAAATCGATGTGAAGGTATTGACAGCCAAGAGGATACAGACTCAGAAAGAAAGGGTATTGCAATCTGTCCGGAATCTTCCGGCAGTACAGATACCAAAGAAGAGAATAGGGTTCTGTGAATTTATGCTTCGGCAGATTCCGTTTATGGGGAGAGATCTGTGGATGTCACAGGGATTTGCGGCGCTTATGGTGTTTGGCGTATTGTACCTGTCTTTGGACGGTGAACTTGACTATCTTAGTATTCGTCACATCCCGCTGATGCTGGGAATCCTGGCAATCATGCTGGTCATGACATCAATTCCGCTGCTGTTAAGACCGTACCGGTATCAGATGCACGAGATTGAACTGGCATCAAGACAGTCTCTTTGGAAGCTTCTGGCAGCGGAATTGATCCTCCTGATGGCAGAAGATCTGGTTGTCTTTGGGATCAGTGCAGGGATAGCGGCAGGGATAGCGGGATTATCGGCGGTGAAGGTGACTATGTATTTCCTTCTGCCCCTGCTTATGGCAGGCACGGGATGTGCACAGCTCATAAGGCGGACCAGCGGATGGGAGGAGGTATCTCAGCGGATAGGTCTCTGTGAGGGATATTGCGGGCTTCTTGCGGCGGTATTATTGCTTTTATACCGTACGAAACCGGCAGTTTATGACAAGATCGGTGCATGGGTCATCTGCGCAGTGATTCTCTTTCCGCTCTTTGTCTTGTCTATAGGTATGTGGCTTAAGGACAGCGCAGAGGTGGGAGAGAGGACGGGTATGGTCGATGCGGCGCTGTACTACCAGAGTGAATAAGAATCATAGAAGTATGGAGGATATAATGGAATTAGAAGTATGTGGAATCACCAAGCAGTATAAGGATAAATGTGCGGTAAATGATGTCTCGCTGAAGCTTACCCCTGGTGTCTGGGGGCTTCTGGGGGCAAACGGAGCAGGCAAGACGACCTTGATGCGCATCATAGCAGGTATCTTGCGCCCTACGTCGGGGTGCGTCAGGTACGACGGGATCGAGATCGATCGATTGAAGGAGGAGTATCGGGATATATTCGGGTATCTGCCTCAGGAATTCGGATTTTATCCGGGCTTCTGCGTCCAGGATTATCTGGAATATATTGCGGCGCTGAAGGGACTTACAAGGGCGGAGACGAAGAAGAGGATCAGTATACTCCTGAAAAGGGTGTCGTTAAGTGAAGTGAGGCATAAGAAGATCTCGAAGCTCTCCGGAGGTATGAGGCGGCGGGTGGGAATCGCGCAGGCATTGCTCAATGATCCGGAGGTTCTGGTGCTGGATGAGCCTACGAGCGGTCTGGATCCGGGGGAGCGGGTGAAGTTTAGGAACCTTCTGTCCGAATTCGCCCATGACAGGATTGTGCTGATCTCTACCCATATCGTCTCGGATATCGAGTATATCGCCACTTGCAATGCCGTGATGAAGGAGGGGAAGATCATCGCCACCGGGAAGACGGAAGAGCTGGTCCGGATGGTGGAAGGCAAGGTCTGGTCGGCGGATATTGACGGGAGAGAGCTTGCAGTCTATGAGCATCAGCTCCTTATGGTAAATGTATATAATGAAGGAAACGGAGATGTGAAGGTGCGCTACCTGTCAGAGAAGCCGGTCATTCCCGGTTCCAGGAAAGAGGAGCCGCGGATGGAAGATCTATATCTGTGGATGTTCCCGGAGAGTGCGCGGTCAGATATCTGAAGAAAGGAATTATAGATGAGAAGATTATTGAATTTGGAGTTGAAAAGAGTAGTTTCAGCCAGGTCAACCTGGATATTATTATTATTTTTGATCCTGTTATCGGCGGTGATGGCGTATTTCCCCATATCATTTGAGAATACTTATCAGGTAGACGAACAGGGAAATGTCCGTGAATTAACCGGAAAAGAAGCGATCCGTTACCAGAAGGAACTGGAGAATGAGATAAGCGGAGAGATTACGGAGGAGAAGGTTCGGAAGGCGATCCTGGCATTTCAGGAATGTTACCGGGAGTATGGCGCGATATTTCCGCCGGATGTGCCGACAGAAGTGTATGCCGATAAGATCCTGCCGGTCTATCCGGTTCTGGATATCGCGGCAAATGTACTGGCTTCAAAGGATGCTGCGATATACACTATGACGGATGCGGATATCACACCGGAGGATGCCCCAAGACTCTATGAAGAGTATCAGGAGCGGATGGCATCGAAGGGCAGGAGCGAAGCGGAACAAGAGAAGATCAGGGAGCTGAATCAGGCTGTGAAGACGCCGTTTACTTATGAATCGGGATTCTCCATGGCGTCCCTTGAGTATCTGACGCTGTATCTTTTGCTGATGCTTCTGGTGTTCGTGGTGATCACCGCGCCGATATTCTCTGCAGAATATCAGACCGGGGCAGACAATATCCTTCGCTGTACCAAGTACGGAAGGATACATCTGGCGGCCGCGAAGATCGTGACCGCGATGCTGATATTTGGCGTAACCTTCCTGATTGGAACAGGTGTATTCTTAGCGGTCACGAATCTGGCATTCGGAGCGGACGGTCTTAAAACGTCGGTGCAGATGCTATGGACGACATTCGTGATACCGGCTCTTAATGTAGGGCAGACACAGGCTGCCGTAACTGCGGGAGGTTTCCTGTCGATCCTTGCTATGGTAAGCTGTACATTATTTTTATCGGCAAGATGTAAGAATGTTCAGGATACTCTTAAGATTGCACTGTTTCTGAGTATCCTGCCGATGATCCTCTATATGATATCGTCTGCGGATTGGGCGAATCTCATTCGATGTGTACTGCCTGCCGGCGGGATCGGGTTTACGAACTCCTTCCTGTATGAGGTGTTGGGAACGGATTTTGTTCATATCGGACCTGCAGTGATCTGGAGCCCGTATTTCATTATCGGAGCGGCGGTGGCTGAGATTCCGCTGTTTCTGTGGCTGACGGTGAGGGCGTATTGCAGGAGAGAGTGCTGAATGCTTTATTCCCGCGAGCAACGAGCCAAGCGGGCATGCTTGCATGCACATTTGGCGACTGCAGCGGGGTCTTTGACTTTTAGTACCGGATATCGCTCTTTTTCATATTAATATATGGAAGGGAGCGATTTTATGAGTATGAATGGAATTGATATCAGCAGTTGGCAGAAGGGAATCGACCTGGCGGCGGTGCCGTGTGAATTTGTAGTCATCAAGGCAACCGAAGGAACCTCTTACGTGAACCCCCATTGCGATCCGGCTTTCAGACAGGCTAAGAGTCTTGGGAAGAAGCTGGGCGTGTATCATTTTGCCGGCGGCCGTAACGCGGATGATGAAGCAGAGCATTTTGTAGAGAATATCAAAGGATATGTGAAGGAAGCGATCCTGGTGCTGGACTGGGAGATAACGGCGGCAACGGGCGGCGTGGACTGGGTGAAGCGGTGGCTGGACCGTGTTCATCAGCTGACGGGGGTGAAGCCCTTCGTCTATATGAGCAATTCCGTGGTCAACGGCCATGACTGGAGTCCGGTGGCGGATGCAGGATATCGTCTGTGGAACGCTTATTACTATGCGTTTGGGGTACAGATGGGCTATAATCCGGATGCACCGCTGCCCAAGAGGATGGGAGCGTGGGAGGCGCCTACGCTGTACCAGTATACTTCGGAAGGGAGGCTTGACGGATATAACGGTAATCTGGATCTGGATGTATTCTATGGAAATGCGGCTGACTGGGATCGGTACGCGGGAAGGGATAACAGACCAGAGCCGGAGCCGAAACCAGAGCCGAAACCGGAGCCCGTTCCGCAGCCGGAGCAGATGATCGCCTACAGGATACGGTATGGCGATACCTTAAGCGGGATCGCCAGAAGGTATGGTACCAGCACGGCTGTCCTGGCTCAGTTAAACGGGATCCAGAACCCGAACCGGATCTATGCAGGCCAGGTGATCCGGGTACCGGTGAGGACAGCCGGAACAGGGCAGGCAGCATATTATGTAGTGAGGCCGGGGGATACCTTAAGCGGAATCGCCAGCCGGTTCGGTACGACTTACCAGAGGCTGGTTCAGCTTAACGGAATCCGTAATCCCAACCTGATCTATGTAGGGCAGAGACTTCGTGTCCGGTAGGACATCAGGAACGGTTCCTTACATTTTTGTAAGCAGATATTTTCTCGGAATCGTGTATAATATATGTAAAAGAAAGATATTACGATGAAGAGAGGCGGTTTGTTTGCAGAAAATATTACTTCTTGAGGATGATATCAGCCTGGTTGACGGACTGACATATTCTCTGAAGAAAAACGGATATGAGATAGAAGTTGCAAGGACCATAAAGGAGGCTTTCAGACTGCTCGGGGAGCAGCCTGATTTTGACCTCCTTCTTTTTGATGTGACACTGCCGGACGGGAATGGCTTCGCATTGTGCGAGAAGCTTCGGGAATCCGGGAACCAGGTTCCGATCATCTTCCTGACGGCATCGGACGAGGAGACCAGTGTGATCCGGGGACTTGACTGCGGGGGAGATGATTATATCACGAAACCGTTCAAATTAGGAGAGCTGTGTTCCCGTATCCGGGCGCTGCTGCGCCGCAGCAGCCTTGGAAGTACCGGGGATAATGTCTTGCGGTCGGGGGACCTGTCGGTCAATCTTGCGGAAGGCAGAGTTTCTATCGGCGGCGAGCCGGTGGAATTCACAGGAGCAGAGTACAGGCTTCTTTGTCTGCTGCTTCAAAACAGCGGAAGAATCCTTACCCGCGGCGTACTCCTGGACAGGCTGTGGGACGGCGCCGGGAATTTTGTAGATGACAATACCCTGTCGGTATATGTGCGCCGTCTTCGGGAGAAGCTTGAGAAGAACCCGTCTAAGCCGGAGCACCTGATCACAGTCCGGGGATCCGGTTATCAGTGGAAGGAGTGAATGAGTTGCGGTTTCTATATGAAAGACAGACACGCAGGTTTTATCTGTTTCTGGTGATGGTGTGCGTATTGCAGATCTGTTTTCTGGGGCTTTGCGGAATCCTTCAGGCACAGGAGATCCGCCGGATCCTTGTGAGGCGGGAGCTTGCAGCGGCTTCTTATCTGCTTGAAGAGCAGGTTTCGCCTTCGCTGGTTGCTTCTGCCTGGAATCATACGGAAGTGACGGAGGAGGGGGCGGAGCTGCTGCGGATGACCGGTCATACGGAACAGACCCCAGGCTATCTGCTGATGCTTACGGAACAGACCTCGGTTCCGCTGATCGTGATACTGACTGCGATCGGGGCAGTGTCCGCCGCTGCGGTGCTGGCGGGAACGGCGCATTATCTGCGGCGAAGGGAACAGGTTTATGAGGAGGCCGGGAAGATAATCACGCGCTATGCGGACAACCGGTTTGAGATGCATCTGCCATCGGGCAGGACAGGGACGGTCTATCAGTTGTTCGCAAGTATTGAACAGCTTGCGCAGTCCTTGCAGGCAAGAAGCGAGATGGAGCATAAGGCCAAGGTATTTCTAAGAGATATGATCTCCAACATTTCCCATCAGTTGAAAACCCCTCTTGCGGCATTGAGTATGTATATGGAGATCATTTCGGAGGAGCCGGGAAATGAAGAGGCGGTGGAAGATTTCTCACGCAAATCCATGCAGTCTCTGGAACGTATGGAACAGCTGATCCAGTCATTGCTTAAGATGGCACGGCTTAATACGGGGAATATTGCTTTTGAGAAGCGGCAATGTCTGATATCAGAGATCGCGGAGCAGGCGGCTGCCGATCTGTTGGAGCTTGCAAGGTCTGAGGATAAAGTGATCATTATGGAGGGAGCGCTGGAGGATACGCTTGTCTGTGATCCGGAGTGGACGAAGGAGGCGGTGGGGAATCTTGTGAAGAATGCGCTGGACCACACGAAGGCGGGAGGGGTCATCCGAATCTGCTGGGAAGAGACGCCGGCCGTATCGCGCGTGACAGTGTCAGATAACGGGTGCGGCATTGATGAAGAGGATATCCATCATATTTTCAAACAGTTCTACAGGAGCAGGACCTCCAGCGACAGGCAGGGAGCGGGCCTGGGGCTGTCTCTTGCAAAGTCGATCGCAGAGGGACAGGGAGGCAGTCTGTCCGTGGAGAGTGTTCCGCTTAAGGGGAGTACATTTTGGATGACTTTTATAAGATGAACAGCTTACGGATCTGTAAGGTATGATTCACCGGAATGTAAGGTATAGATGGTATGATCTCTTTATCAATCTAAGAAAGGGTGTAATCAATGGAGATATTAAAGGTAGAAAATCTATGTAAGGTCTATGGAACAGGGGAAGCCCGGGTGCAGGCCTTAAAGCAGGTATCCTTCTCTATGGAGAGGGGCGAATTCGGCGCTGTCGTGGGAGTGTCGGGGTCCGGGAAGAGCACGCTTCTTAACTGTATCGGCGGGCTCGACGAAGCGAATGCCGGCAAGGTATTCCTGGGCGGCAAGGATTTATTTGCAATGGGAGAGGAGGAACGGACGATCTTCCGCAGGCAGAATATCGGGTTCATCTTCCAGTCCTTCCATCTGATCCCGGAACTTGATGTGGAGCAGAATATTGCGTTTCCGCTTCTGCTGGATTATAAGAAGCCGGATCAGGAGCGGGTGGATGAGCTTCTGGAGGTGCTGGGGCTTACTGACAGGAGAAAGCACCTGCCGGGACAGCTCTCCGGCGGACAGCAGCAGAGGGTGGCGATCGGACGCGCACTGATCACGCACCCGGCGCTGGTCCTTGCGGATGAGCCTACCGGGAATCTGGACTCTAAGAGCAGCCAGGACGTGATGGACCTGCTGTGCAGGGCATCCAGGCATTACCAGCAGACAGTTCTTATGATCACCCATAATATGAACCTGACGGCGTCGGCGGACCGTGTATTCCGGGTTACAGACGGGAAGCTGTGTGAGTTAGGGGGTGCGGCATAGATGAGACATTATCTTGATCTGGTCAGAATCTCGGCGAAGCAGCATAAGGAACAGAACCGGATGACCAGGCTGTGCATTATTCTGGCGGTATTTCTGGTCACGGTGATCTTCGGGATGGCGGATATGGAGATGCGTTCACAGATGATCCAGGCAGTCAAGACGGATGGAAGCTGGCACGCGGCGTTCGCGGTGGATGATGAGCAGGGGGCGTTGCTCTCAGCGCGCCCGGAGGTGGAAATAATCTCCCGGTATGGGACGCTGAATTATCATCTGCAGGACGGGTATCAGATCGAAGGAGTGGAAACCGGAATCTGCGGATTCGACGGGGAACTCCAGGAAATGATTCCGGATGCAGAGATCTCGGAGGGGAGTTTCCCGGAAACGGCAGCGGAGATTGTGATCAATGAGAATATAAGGGATCGGCTGGGAGCGAAGATCGGAGATCAGATCGGCATGACCATGCCTCAGGGAGAGGTCAGGCAGTACCGTATCACCGGGATTGCGAAGAATACGAGCCTGATGGCGGAAATGGACGCTTTCTGTGTCTTCGTCAATGCAGACGGCTTTCTGGCGCTCCATCCAGAGGAAACCGGGGCGGCGCAGGAGATACTTTATTTTGTTAAGTTCAGGTGGTTCTGCGATATACAGAAAACGATTGCCGAGATCAGCAGTCAGTTTGGACTTGCGCCAAAACAGGTCCGTCAGAATGTGAAGGTCCTTATGCTGATGTTCCAGAGCGGGGATCCTTACATGATGGAGTTCTACCTGGTTGCGGGGATTCTGTCAGTGCTGGTGGTGATCGCGGGGATATTTATGATCACTGCGAGTATGAACAGTAATATCGCGCGGCGCACGGAATTCTTCGGGATGATGCGCTGTCTTGGAGCTACCAGGAAGCAGGTCGTCCGTTTTGTCCGCAGAGAAGCGCTTCACTGGTGCAGGGCGGCAATTCCGGCAGGAGCGGCATTGGGTATCGTTGTGATATGGATCTTATGCGGGATGCTGAGGTTCTTAAGTCCGGGGCTCTTCGAAGGCCTGCCCGTATTCGGGATCAGTATTCCGGGAGCGGCAGCCGGGATCGCCGTAGGCTTTGTCACGGTTCTTCTGGCGGCAAGGTCCCCGGCGAGACGCGCGGCGAAGGTATCCCCGCTTGCGGCTGTTTCCGGAAATGCAGGAACGGTACACTCGGCAAGACGTGCGGCACGTACGCGGCTGTTCAAGGTGGATACGGCGCTGGGCGTTCATCACGCTTCCGGCAGCAAGAAGAATTTCTTCCTGGTCACGGGTTCTTTCGCGTTCAGTATTATTCTGTTCCTTGCGTTTAGTACGGCGATAGATTTCATGCATCATGCGGTCACGCCGCTTCGGCCGTCGGCTCCGGATATCTCTGTCACTAAAGCAGACGGCGCTCCAAATCAGATCCCGTATAAGCTTGAAGAGGAATTGGCAGATGTCCCGGGAGTGAAGAGGATATTGGGAAGGAGTTATGCATATCTTACAATACCGGCAGACGGCCGGACTGTGGCGGCGATCTCCTACAGTGAGCAGCAGTTTCGGATTTCCGGGGATCTGCTGCTTGAAGGGAGCCTTGAGGAGGCGGTAGAAGGAGAGGGAGTGCTGTCTGTATTTACAGAGGAGAACAGGATGGAATATGGCGGCAGCGTGCCGGTATCCGTGGGTGAAGATGTAGTTGAGATTCCGGTGACAGGGATGCTTTCGAGTGTCCCGGATGTGCCGGATAACACTACGGATACACTGATCTGTTCGGAAGAATTATTCCGGAGACTGACGGGTGCAGACGGATTTACAGTGCTCGATATACAGCTGCAGGAGGATGTCACGGACGCACAGGTGCAGGGGATCAGGCACAGGATCGAGCAGGCATGCGGCGGCAATGTCGTATTCTCTGATAAGCGGATCAGAAATCAGGAGGTAAAAGGGGCGTATTATTCCCTGGCAGTCTTCTTATATGGATTCCTGGCGGTGATAGCCTTGATTGCATTTTTCAATATTATCAACTGTATTGCCATGAGCGTGGCGGCGCGGATGCGGGAATACGGTGCGATGCGTGCCATTGGGATGAGTGTCCGGCAATTGATCCGAATGGTTCTGGGTGAGACGGTGACGTATACCGTCTTTGGAGTTGCCATAGGATGTCTGGCAGGACTGCCGCTCAACTGGTATCTGTTTCACTCCATCGTGACCTCCAGATGGGGAGAGGTGTGGAGGATCCCGGGCCGGGAGCTTGCGGTGATCGTGGGGATTATGCTTGGCTCTGTGTGCCTGGCGGTAATGGGACCGGCGGGGCAGATCAGGAGGATGACGGTAGTGGACACCATCAACAGAGATTAAGCCGTTCCCTGGGGGCGGCGGAGTATTTGACTTCCGGCCTGAGATTCCGTATAATAGATGAAGATGTTGAAGAGATAGAAGCAGGAAGGAATGGAAGTATGGAATGGACAGATGGAAAGATGCGGTGCCAGTGGGCGAATCCTAAGAACGAGAGATATATCCGGTATCATGATGAAGAGTGGGGAGTTCCGGTGCATAATGATCATAAGCTGTTTGAGATGCTGGTACTTGAAGGGTTTCAGGCCGGCCTGACATGGGAATGTGTGCTGAATAAGCGGGAGAGCTTCAGGAAGGCATTCGATGATTTTGATCTGGAGAAGGTCTGCGGATATGGGGAAGAGAAGATAGAAGAGCTTCTTAATAACCCAGGCATCATCCGCAATCAGAGGAAGATCCGGGCGGCAGTGACGAATGCACGGATATTCTGTCAAATACAGCAGGAATATCAGAGTTTTTCCGATTATCTGTGGAACTTTACAGACGGTAAGGTAATCTATGAGACGGGACAGACCCGGTCTGAGCTTTCCGATACGGTGTCGGAGGATTTGAAGAAGCGGGGCATGAAATTTGTCGGGACAACGATCATCTATGCTTATCTGCAGGCGGTCGGTGTGATCTATTCCCATGATGAAGGATGTTTTCTGGAAAAAACGTTTTGTTAATATTTCGCTAAAAATTGACAAATCATCTTAACAAGGGTATAATATGGACATTATTTCTAGGAGAAGATACATGATGTGGTGGAATGACAGGATTATTGGAGGAAATGCATACCAGGTGTTGCTTTGGTTTGTCTTATACAGTATATTGGGATGGCTTGTGGAGTCGGTCTATATGTCCATCTGTAACAGGAAGATTACGAACAGAGGATTTGCAAGAGGACCCATGTGCCCGATCTATGGATTCGGGGCGCTGACGGTGTTCTTTATTCTGCGCCCGTACAGCGAGAATCCGTTGCGGCTGTTTGTGCTGGGTATGTTCCTTGCAACGACGTTGGAATTCGTGACGGCGCGTATCATGCAGAGATTCTTCGGAGAGATCTGGTGGGATTATCAGGAGAAGCCCTTTAATTATCAGGGGATTATCTGTCTGGAGAGTTCGGTTGCCTGGGGATTCTATACGGTGGCGTTGTTTCTCTTCTTACATAAGATGATCGTGAGCATGGTAGACTGTGTTCCGGCGCGGGCAGGGAAGATCTTAGGGAGTGTGATCCTTGGGGCATATCTGATTGATTTTATGCTGACGGTGTACAGGGAGAAGAAGAGCGGCCTGGAGGATGTGCTGGAAGAGAGCGATGAGAGAGAGAGGAGATTTCTATGAGTGAGATTACATACCGTAACCCGGCAGTGGAAGACGCGGAGAATATAGTGGATTTTTATAATTATGCAGGGGGAGAGACGAGCTTTCTGAGCTTTGAGAAGGATGAGTATCCGCTTGATGTGAAGGCGCAGGAGGATAAGATCCGGGAGCTTCAGGGTAATGTCAACAATACGATGCTTCTGGCTCTTGACGGTGAGAAGATCGTGGGGATTGCAACGATCAGTTCCAGCCATAAGATCAAATCCCGCCATGAAGGAGAACTGGGGATTGTTGTAGCGAAGGCATACCAGGGACAGGGAATCGGGAGTAAGCTGATCCAGATGCTGATCGACTGGTGTAAAGGGAACGGTGTGACTACGAGGATCCGTTTGGATACAAGAACAGACAATACAATGGCTGTATCGCTGTATCTGAAGTTTGGGTTCGTCGTGGAAGGCTGCTGTAAGAACCAGACATTGTTGGACGGGAAATACTATGACCTTTATATTATGGGAATGATGATAAAGTAACGGTCAAAACAGGGTTTTTATCAGGGGGATTATGACTTGAACGAAGTTATGATCCCCCTGGTTTTAGTAATTTTAGCCGAGCTTAAGAAGATTCTTAAGCTCCATTCGCAAGGAAATCTTCGGTTCCGGAATGGCGTATTTTAACTCATAAGAGACCGTTCCGTCTTCAATCGCGCGAAGGATCTGATTTATTTCTTTCCGGACGCTGTCGGCATCGCCGTAGTAACCAAGAAGTATCCTTGATTCTCCCCAGAATGACTGCGAATCCACTCCGTAAAGTGCATATTGAGGCATCATATCGGCAGACTGTTTAAAGCAGGATATGCGGGAGGACAGTACCTTATAACAGCCGGCAAGTTGTTTCCCGTCCTGACTTCTGATCATGATCCGTCCGGACGGAACAGCGGTCCGGCTGTCAGTTTTTGTTTCTTTTGTTCGTCCAAGGACCAGATGATCCAGGGAGATATCTAATATCTCAGCAAGCTGGATCACCTTCTCCATCTCAGGGTATCCGCTGTTCTGTTCCCATTTTGAGATTGCCTGGCGGCTGACATTTAACCGTCCGGCAAGGTCTTCCTGTGATATATTTTTCTGCTTTCTGATTGCACGAAGATTGTCTCCAAAACTCATAGTATATTACCTCCTGTCAGTAGTGCTGTGGATTTGACCTGATTATACCATGCTTTATAAGATCAAGCTACCAACTTTGTTTTGCATATGCGCAAACTGAAGTTGCAGAGCATATTTTTTGAATTTTTGAATTTTATGTGCCAGATTAGTGCAAATATAGCCGGATTAGTACAAACATGAAGATATAAAATACGCTAGAATACATTTCAGATCATATTTGAAATCGGAGGTACATAGAATGAAGATTTATGTCAATTGCGCTGCTCCTAAGCAGGGGAACGGCAGTAAAGAGACACCTTTCAAACACATCAATGACGCGGCGAAGACGGCAAGACCCGGGGATGAGGTTATCGTTGCACCGGGAATCTACAGGGAGTCTGTAGATCCGGTATATGCAGGTACGGAGGATGCCCGCATCACCTATCGAAGTGAAGAACCGCTGGGCGCAGAGATTACGGGCGCGGAGCCGGCTGTCGGATGGGAGAGATATCAGGACAATGTGTGGGTTTACCGTGTGGATAACGGGGTATTTGGAAGCTATAATCCATATACGACGTTTGTAGGCGGCGACTGGTATTTCGCGCCGGTGGTAAGGCATACAGGAGCTGTATATCTGAACGACCGTCAGCTCTATGAGACAGAGAGTTTAGAGGAATGTATCAAGGGCGAGGTATATGCGCCGTCATGGGAACCGGAGTGGTCCGTGTATAAGTGGTATACCGAGCAGGACGGCGGCGAGACAGTGATCTACGCGAATTTCCAGGGCAAGAACCCCAACGAGGAGAAGGTAGAGATCAATGTCAGAAGGAATTGCTTCATGCCGTCGAAGACGGGAATCGGATACATCACGTTCAGTGGATTTACCGTGAATAAAGCCGCTACCACGTGGGCGCCGCCAGCCGCTTATCAGGACGGAATGATCGGACCTCACTGGTCAAAAGGCTGGATCATCGAGGACTGCGATATCAGCAACAGTAAGTGCAGCGGAATCTCTCTCGGTAAATATTATGACGAGGAGAACGATCACTATTTTACAATCAAGAAGGTAAAGAGCCCGACACAGATGGAGCGCGACGCCGTATGCCGCGGCCAGTACCACGGATGGACGAAGGAGACGGTAGGAAGCCATATTGTAAGGCGCTGCCATATCCACCACTGTGAACAGACCGGTATTGTCGGCCGTATGGGATGCGTATTCAGTCTGATCGAGGATAACCATATCCATCACATCAACAATATGCAGCAGTTAGGCGGGGCGGAGATCTCAGGAATCAAGCTTCACGCTGCCATTGACGTTGTGATGCGGCGCAACCATATCCATCACTCGACCATGGGTATCTGGACGGATTGGGAGGCACAGGGCACACGCATTTCCCAGAATCTGCTCCATGATAATCATTCACCGGAAGGAACACCGATGGCAGAAGGCGCAATGTGCAGCCAGGACATCTTCGTGGAGGTAAGCCACGGCCCGACATTGATCGATAACAATATCATGCTTTCAAGGGCGGCAGTCCGTATCGCAACGGAAGGTGTGGCATGCGTACATAACCTGATGCTCGGATCATTTACCGCTGTCGGCGCGGGAACCGACCATGCTGACGACGAAGTAGGAAGACAGCCTCGTTATACGCCTTATCATATCCGTCACCGTACAGAGGTGGCAGGATTTAACACGATCCTCCATGGGGACGATCGTATCTATAACAATATCTTCATCCAGAATTATCAGCCGATGGCAGATGAGAAGGAAGCGAAGGATTTTGGTTTTGATAATCAGGTGGCCGGAACAGAAATTTTCGATGAGTATCCGACCTATGACGAGTGGATCGCTAATTTTGAGATGGATAAGCCGGCAGACATGCATAAGCTGATGAAGTATCATTTCGGGCATCTGCCTGTATGGATCAATGGAAATGCTTACTTTAACGGTGCGAAGGCATATAAGAAAGAGGCGTCCAATCTGGTAAATGATAAAGACCAGGTGAGTGTAGAATTGGTTGAACAGGATGGAGGATATTTCCTTAAGACCAATGTATACGATCTGATGGACGAGTTCAAGACGGGTATCATCAACAGTGATATCCTTGGATATGCATTCGAGCCTGAGCAGAGATTCGAGAATCCTGACGGAACGGAGATCATATTTACAGAGGATTATCTGGGTGAACACAGAAGCGTGGCAGCAGTGCCGGGACCATTCGCGTCCAAGGAAGCAGCGGGAAAGAAACTCTGGTAAGAGAGCGGGCTGCCGTACGAAAGTACGGCAGCCCTATGTGTTTAGCCCTTTTTTTGATACAGAATCTTCAGTGCGATCGGTGTGATGACGGAAGACACTATAAGGGAAGGACTTCACCAGGAAAGTCCTCCCCCGTATATTCTGCTTTTAATCGTTCCATTTAGCCCTTTACACCGCCGGAAGCAAGACCGCTTACCAGATTCTTCTCAATACCCATGAACAGGATTACTACAGGTACGATAGCGAAGAGCGATGCGGCGAACAGATATTGCCACTCGATCATGTTGTAGCCGTTGAAGATGTTGATACCTACCGTCAGAGGCTCGCGCTCGCTGGTAGAGATCAGACATAATGCAACCGTGTACTCATTCCATGCATTGATAAAGATGAAGATCAGGGTCGTAACAATACCGGGAGCAGCTACCGGGAGCAGCACCTTGGTCATACCCTGAATACGGTTACAGCCGTCGATGGTCGCAGCCTGTTCCATCTCTACGGAGATTCCGATAAATGTTCCGCGCAGCAGCCAGATCGTAAACGCCTGGTTGAATGCCGCATTGATGAAGACAAGACCGATGATACTGTCTGTCAGGCTCAGAATAGACATTACCTTATAAATACCGATCAGAAGAACGACCGGAGCGAACATCTGGGATACGATAACGAATCCCAGGAAGATGGTCTGTCCCTTGAACTTCATACGTGCCAGGGCATAAGCGGCAGGAATACCGCAGAGCATGGCGATGATAGTAGAGCCGCCGGCGATCAGAAGAGAATTGAACAGGTAATTGGCCATAGGCGCCCGATGCCAGATATCAAGGAAGTTGGACCATAGCGACGTGATCGGAAGTATAGTCCCTTCCATGGAGAAGATCTCTGCTCTGCTCTTTAATGCAGTACAGAACATGGCAAAGTACGGATACAGAGTAATAATACATACCACAAAAATCACTGCATAGAGCAGGATCCGTAAGATTAATTTCTTAAGAGAGCCAGGTTTTTTAGTCATATCAGTCATCTCCTTTCCGCAAGGTATAGACCATGTATACACTGGCGCATATCAGCAGGATCGTGAAACCGATAACAGAAACTGCCGCGGCCTGCCCTTGTTTTCCATTGTAGAAGGCCAGCTTGTAGAGATATGTAACCAGGGTATCTGTATGGTTGGCAGGATCGCCCTTGGTGATCGTCCAGATGATCGGGAAGGAGTTGAAAACATAGATGATGTTCAACACCGTACTGACCGTCAGGGAAGAGCTTACCAGAGGCATGGTGATCTGGAAGAGCTGCTGCCAATAGCTGGCTCCGTCTACCGTAGCCGCTTCATAATAGCTTGTGTCAATGCTCTGCAGACCGGACAGGACGCAGAACGTAACGAATGGAATTGTTACGAAGATACCGCAGGCAATCTCCCATGTGAAATATGCGCCCGCGGTCGGGGTCCAGTTTATGGCCTTATCTATGATCCCCAGACGAAGCAGCAGGGTATTCAGCGTACCATAATCAGTGTCGATGATGAATTTCCAGGCGCTGGCCTGGATAACCAGTGTCGTTGCCCAAGGGAAAACCATGATAGCCCGCGCAATCTTGCGTCCGCGGAATTCATTATTCAGCATCAGGGCAAGTATGAAGCCCAATACGGTAGATAATACTACTACGGCAACCGTCCATACGATCGTGTTGCGCAAGACCAGCTTGAAAGCGGAACTGTTCATTACTTTGGTGAAGTTGGCAAAACCGGAAAATCCTCGGATGATACCTGCTTTGCTGACTTCGCTTAGAGACATCCTGAAGACAAATACGATCGGAACCAGGATAAAGATCGCCATCAGGATGATACTGGGCAGAATCCAGATATAAGGTTCTGCCTTGCGAAAGGTTTTATTCTTCACGGAGACACCTCCTTAAAATTATTAGATAATTTATTAAAGTTGAATACCCCGCAGCTCGCTGCGGGGTATTAAGATTAAAAAATGGGACAGACCATGACAGTCTGGCCCATTATCAGATCTTATTCTGCGATTTCAGCCTGAAGCTCATCTAACAGTTCTTTTACATTACCCCCAAGCAATGCCTGCTGTTCTGCGTTGATAACGCCTTGTTTTACATCGTCCCATTCAGTCTTAGCTGTAGGATAGAAGTTACAGCTTCCTACGATATCAACCCAGCTTGCCATACTCTCATCTTCCTTTGCAAGGATCTCTCCGCCGGTAGATGTAGCAGGCAGGAAGCCTTCCATCAGTACCCACTCGGAATAACGGGCATCTTCATAGAAGAAATCGAAGAATGTCTTGATCGCGTCAAGCTCAGCATCAGAGTATTCATTGTCGAAGCACATGAAACGGTCCATAACGCCTGCGGAAACAGAATCGTTGCCGCCGTTCGTAGGAATCGGAGCTACCTCATAATTGATAGAATATCCGCCGTCAGCAATATATGTAGGAATGCTGTTAGGTCCGATCATCATAGCAACCTGTCCTGCTCCGAACATATCCTGAAGGTCATAACGGGTGTCATTGGCCGGATCGCTGTTGGTGTAGCCGTCATTGACAAGACCGATCGCATACTCAATAGCTTCTACGTTCTCGTCGCAATTGAGGATCCAGTTGCCGTCGTCATCCACGAAACCGCCGCCGTTGTTCCAGGTGTAGTAAGCAAATGCTGCCTGGCCTTCATCGGTAGTCATATCAATACCCCATGGATAGATCTTGGAATCATGCTTCTTGATAGCCTCGCAGGCTGCGGTCAGCTCATCCCATGTGGTAGGAACTTCTACGTTAGCATCTTTTAAAATGTCGGCATTGTAGTACATAGCACGGGCAGAAGCCAAATCCGGGATTGCCCAGATCGTTCCGTCTACATTAGACTGCTCTAAGAATGCCGGATACATCTTATCGTAGGTCTCCTTAGATACAAAATCTTCGGCAGGAAGCAGAAGATCGTCCGCCTGATAGTTGGCAAATACGTCGATGTTCAGAATATCAGGAGCATCGTTGTTGGAAATACGTGTATTTACTACTGTGTAAATATCATTCCAGGATTCAACTTCAACTGTCAGATCAATGTCAGGATATTCTGTCGTAAATTCCTTGACAAAATCCTCCCACCATGTCTTGGTGTTCTGACCATACTGGGCAGCGATAACATTGATCGCAACTTTTCCATCAGATCCCCCTTCATCCTTGGACTCAGACCCGCCGTCTGAGGACCCGCCGCCACTGTTGCTGCTGCATGCGGCTAATCCGCAAACCATGGAAACGGTCAGAAATAATGCTGCAAACTTTTTCATCACTTAAAAACCTCCTTTTATTGAACTCTGTCTTACAGAGTAGTGTTGTTAAATTGAAGTATAGCATGTGGTATTTGACCCGTCAATATGAACATATCGAAAAGAATGTTAAAAAAGATAATTATACAAAATGACGGCTTGAAAATCGCGTAAAATCGCGGTTTTTAGCGATTTGCACAATATGACTATTTTTTTGCACAATAATATTGGTGATTTAGCGAGAAGAAGAAAAGTTTGGATTTGACCGATTATTATCGTGTACATTTTCCCAAACTTATATTATAATAGACAGGAAGGTGGAGCAATTGTAGATGATCATAATGATAAGGGGGAAGATAGAACAATCATGGGGGAGAAGATAATTGCAAGATTGTTAGGGGTCTTCTGTCTCTTCATGCTCGCGGGGAGTGTGAGCCATGCAGAGATTCCAGGAGACGGAGCGTTTGATGATCTGAACTGGGAGCTTCTGTATGAGGATCAGGTAGCGGGGGATGTCCAGTCCATATGTGCGACAGAGGATTACATTATCACGATCGATAATGTATCGGACAGTCCGGCTGACAGCGATATAGTTTCCGCATATTATAAGAACGATGTGGATGAGTACGGGAATCCGGTAGAACGTTATTCGCTTGCGAAGCGGGTTGCAGATACATGCTGGGAACACGGGAACGGGATGACCTATAATCCGAACACCCACGAGATATATGTTGCGTTATATACGAATACCATACCGGAGAACAGAGGCTGTGTCTATGTGATGGATCCGGATACACTGGCTTATAAGCGAACCATTAAGGTCAGTGATGAGTATAATCTTCTGGGGATCGGTTATATGGAAGATACGAACCAGTATATGATCCAGACGAATGCGGAAGACGGATACAGTTTCAAGATACTGGATGAGAATTTCCAGCTTGTAGAAGATCTGGGGGAGTATGGGGAGTCCGGTAAGGGTTATAATTTTCAGGATCTGGAAGTGTCGGGAGATTATATCCTGAATTTTCCGCTGACTTTGAATATCGGGATCGGAGATTATCTTCAGGTGTATTCAATATCCAGGAGGGCGCTTGTGGCGGCTCCGAAGATTGATTTCCGATTGGAGAATGTGGTGATGGACGAGCCGGAGTCCATATGTGAGACAGAACCGGGAGTGTTCCTTGCGGCAGTCAATGTCGAGGGGACCGACGGTGTGAAGCGGATTCGGTTCTATCAGATAGAGGTGCCGTACAATCTGTATGTCAATGTAACTTATAATGATAAGAAGATGACGAGGCAGAGAGTTTCAAGAGGAGAGGATGTGCAGATCGACTGTACGCCGTGGGAGGGTTATGAGCTTACCCACCTTACGGTGAATGGGAAGGATCTGATGGAGTCCGGCGGCGGACAGGATTTTGAAGGGGGATATCTTCTTCAGAACATCAGAGAGGATCAGAATATTGAGGTCATCTTTGAAGAACCGGAGAAGGCGGTCTCTATGCCTCAGGAAGGTGAAGAGATTCCAATAGAGAAGAACAGCGTGCTGTCCATTGAGTGGACGGCGGGGCTGGTGTGTTCCGTGTGCGCGGCAGGTATCCTGGTAGTGATGTATCTGTATTACATGCATGTGAGGGCGGAACGCAGGAGGAAGGCGCTGCGTGCCAAGAAGCGCAGGAATATCAGTATATAGTAAAGACAGGATCTTATGGATTATCCCGGGAATATTTCTTATAAATATTTCCGGGGTTTTATATTTCCGCGGGGGCTTTGATTTTGTCGAAAGATGACGATATTTGATGAATAATTTTAATTGACAGCTGTTTGACGGGATTTTAATATAGAAATGGAAGTTCTGAAAGTCTGATTAAATTTCTTACACATCATAATATCAAAGGAGGAAGATACATGGAGCGAATTTTGAAAAAAATGATGGACATGGGTATGGGACAACTCATGGATAAGAGCCGGCAAGAACTTTGCATGTCAGACATAATTTATCAGGGAGACCATGAAGATGAGAGAGAGCTGGAGCAAAGATACATTGAATTGGATCTGACAAGACGCCAGAGACTGTTGGTGAATGATTACGTGGCCTGTATGGAGACGGCGCGGAGTAGATATGCAGATATTTCTTATATGGCCGGAGTGAAAGATACTATAAAGATGCTGATTCGGATAGGAGCGTTGGAAGAAGCTAAGATATTTGAAGAAAATGGGAGTATAATTTTGGGAATATATAATATTTAATACCGTCAGCAAGGTTTCCGGTGGTGTGGGAGTCTTGCTTGTTTGCTTTTTAGGATTAAGATGGGAATTTGCTTGCCTGAGGATAGACCCGGTGATAAAATAAGATCAGCGAAAGATTGAAAGAAGCCGTTTTTTCGATGCACCTGAATCAACATGGATCCGCCATGTGAGAAGTGATACTATAACAGGAGAATATAGGAGGATATAGGATGTATAAGAATATTGAAAAACAGACAAGCTTAAGACTTAAGGATTTGGTAAATTATCAGGAGGGTCAGGTAGTCAGTAAGACTCTGGTGCAGAATGCGTCTGTCAGCATGACGATCTTCTCCTTTGATAAGGGCGAAGAGATCTCGACTCATGCATCGGGCGGAGATGCCATGGTTACAGTGTTGGAAGGAAAAGGGAGATTCACGGTTGGAGGAGAGATATTCTTCCTGGAAGAAGGAGAGACGCTTGTGATGCCAAAGGATGTGCCGCATGCCGTGTATGGCGAGGAGCGGTTTAAGATGCAGCTTGTTGTCTCTTTCTAAGCGGACTGCCGTCTGATAAAGTAACCTGTTCGGGAGAGTGAGAGAGTCACTTCTCCCGTTTTGTATTATCGTGCAGCTTTCCTATAGATTCTTGCACCGATTAAGATCAGCGCCGTTCCGGTTATCAGATAGATTCCCCATGCTGTCTGGAAATTCGTCAGATAGGTTCCGAATACCGACACAAGCCGGTCATCCCATAGCTGCCAATGTACCAGCAATGTAGTGGGCAGCAGATCATAGATCTGAGAAGCGGTTCGGAAACCGTAGGGGATATCGATCATCATGGTAAATATCATGCTTCCGGCCAGGATTGCCATCACCGCGACACTATTTTTCAGCCACCCGGATAAGAACATAGTAACGATACTGTAGAGTGCAGAAGCGGCCAGGAACGTGGCGAATACGATCATCACTGCCGTGCCAACGCTGATCGGCAGAGAGCTTGAGGGGAACGCCAGCTGCAAAGCTGCGTGGAATCCGTCTGCGCCGTAGATCAGAAGGCTTGTGCCTGCAGAAACCAGGAAGAGCAGGAGTGCGGATACGATGGCAAACGTGATGCCCGCCAGAATCTTTGCCAGATACAAAGACCCTTTCCCATGCCGGCTGCAAAGGATCAATTGGTCCGTCTTTCGCAGATGTTCTATGGAGAATACACCCGATAGACACATTGCGGTCAGCAGAAGAAGCATGTAATTCAAGGGGCAGATATGCTTAAACAGATCAATCCAGCCTTTGGTGTATTCGTAGGTCAGAGGTATTGTTATCTGATGTTCCTTTTTCTCCCAGTAGGAGATCTCGTCTTCTGATAATAGCTGATCAATCCAGCACTGGGAGACTTCGCGCTGCCGTTCCTGATATAATTCTTCCGCATTGACGTTCAGAGCGGTATCGTGGTCGCTGATGAATTCTGTTATATAGGTAAATAAGGGGGCGTATTTGCGGGCGTTTTTGATATCGGTCTTATTTCCTGGTGTATCTGTTTCTTCCGATTCTGCGTCATCTGCGGAGACGACGGAGCTTTGGAAACCTGTAGAACGATCGATCTCGTATGTTGTACCAGGTTCTGTGTCTTCTTTATTGTGATAGGATTCCTGCATCTTACGGAGCAGCGTATCGTCGATAGTTTTGCCGGATAATTTGCGGGCGGCGTCTCTGTCTATGGCCATGAATTCGTATCCGGTGTAGTCTTCTCCGTTGATCCAGTAGCCCATGGAGGACAGGTCGGCAAAGGGAATCCAGATATTGAGTGCGATCATGACCGCGAGTGTGATCCAGACTATTTTGCGCATGAGTATTTTCTTGAGTTCAAATCCATATAAAGTATATATCTTGTGCATGTGTCTCCTCCTTGTCTATTTGTTCACGGTCCCCAAGTAGAATTCTTCCAGGTCCGTGCCGTCTTCCCACGTTCCCTGATAGATCAGTCTGCCGTCTTCCATCATGATGATCCTGTCGGCAATATGTTCGATATCGGAGACAATATGGGTGGAGAGCAGGACAATGCTTTCTTTCCCAAGTTCCTGTATCATATTGCGGAACCGCGCCCGTTCCTTGGGATCCAGGCCCGCGGTGGGTTCATCCAGGACGAGGAGCCGGGGGCGGTTAAGGAGCGCCTGGGCGATTCCAAGCCGTTGTTTCATTCCGCCGGAATAAGTCTTGATCTTCTTACGGGCAGTTTCGGTCAGAGCCACAAGCTCCAATAATTCTTTGGCCCGCCTCCTGGCCTGGGGCTTTGTCATTCCCTTTAAAACCGCCATATAGAGCAGGAAGTCCATACCTGTGAATTCCGGGTAATAGCCGAAATCCTGCGGGAGATACCCAAGCCATGAGCGGTATTCCTCGGTAGTGACGTCCATTCCATCCATTGTGATAGTCCCGCTGTCAGATCTCAGGACGCCGCAGATCATCCGCATGAAAGTCGTCTTTCCTGCGCCGTTCGCTCCAAGCAGTCCGTAGATTCCCTTGGTGAATGTCAGCGAAATGCGGTCGACCGCGATCTTGTTCTGGTATTGTTTTGATATTCTGTCTACGATAAGTTCCATTCTAATTCCTCCGTTTCCTGGATGATCTTGGTAAATTCATATATTACGGCTCCTGCCAGCAGGACCAGGAGAATCCCCCATCGGTGGAAATGTCTCGTCTGATAGCAGTCCGGAAGCGCTGTCTGAATATACATAAGAAATCCGCTGATGAAGGATGCCGTTCCCAGATAGGCATATCCGGCTTCCTTCCCGCGTATTTTCCGGCTGATCCATAGTCCTGTCAGCGTGGCTGCGAGATAGGGAGTCAGGAGATATACGCCCGTCTGCAGGAAGCCTGCCGTATTATGGAGAGTCCCCAGCGGGATCAGGGCGGCAAGCAGGAGCAGATGAGAGAGTCCAAGGATTCCCATGCGTGCGAGGATCACGCTTTTAAGAGAGAATCGGGACGACATCTCCAATTCTGCCATGGCGTAAATATGGGATCTGCCGCTTTCGACTCCGGAAGCTATGGCAACGAAAGGAATGACTGCGGATAGTATCTGCAGAATATCCTGTTCTAGCAGACAGGCGGCTGCAAGCGCCAGAACAAATATTACGGCAGACGTCCCCCAGATCCATTTGGGGATATAGCCGGCCTGAAATCGCAGGAAGGCAAGAGTGCTGATCTTGCGATTAGGCAGAGCTTGTATAAATGAGTCTCTGCGAAGCGGCGGGGGAGCTTCGCAGGCTTCTTGCAAGAGCCGAATGGTATTCTGCTTTGCGGTATGTGTAGTTCGGTATCTGTGATATGATTTCATGATTTATCCTCCTACAGAGCTTCTTTTAACTGAGACAGCGATTTCGTTGTCCGGCGGTAAAGTGTGAAACGTGAGATGTTATAGATCTGGCAGATCGTGGCTGCGGGAACTTCGTTCACATATTTGAGAAGCAGGATCTCCTGGTCTTCTTCAGGCAGCCTGGTAAGAGCATTTTTCAGGCAGATGCTATCTAACAGTTGATTCTCCAGTTTGTTTTCCGTTGATTCCGGGAGATCCGGGGGCAGCTCTTCTGTGGGTTTTCTGCGGAATTCGTCAATACACAGGTTGCGCGCGATCGTGTACAGATATTGCAGGCCTTTCCCGGTATCCTGATAATGTTCATTTTCGAGAAAGCGCAGGAAAGCCTCCTGGGTGATATCTTCGGCTTTTTCACGGTGATGCAGTTTGTAATAGCAGTAGCGGTAGATCTTGTCATACTGTTCTTCTAAGTCTATAAACACGGCAGGCGTACTCCTTTGCGGCAGGTTCATCTTGTTGTCCTATAAAGTATACCCAAGGGCATCCCGCAATACAAGCCTTGCGGGCGGGAGGGCTTCGTCCTATAGTGTATAACGGATAATGAGGGGAAAATGTGCGGATTTTTTAGAATTTTTTGTTTTGGGGAGAGAATTGTATATGACAGGAAAAATAAGAAACACAGATATAAAATAGAAAAACTGGATTGACAGATCATGTAAAAATGCAAAGTAAAATCCACTGTACGAATCTTCTCTTCGGTACAGTGGATTACTTAAACTCTGTGTCCATTGGACGATACCTCACTTTTCTTATATTTTCTTTGGTTTATAGATTTAAGTTTTTGGTGGTCTGTCCTCCTTTTCTTTTGTTGATATTATAATATCGCATAAAAGTGAAA
Organism: uncultured Dorea sp.; assembly: GCA_947388185.1. GTDB lineage: Bacteria > Bacillota > Clostridia > Lachnospirales > Lachnospiraceae > Sporofaciens. The sequence continues at coordinate 35,769 of CANDQP010000021.1, forward strand.
ATGTCAAGAGGAAATCAGAAAAAAATATAGCGATTTTGAAAATAACTGATAATTTCTGCA
>CANDQP010000022.1 GCA_947388185.1 uncultured Dorea sp.
TTTATTGTTGAAGGAGAGGTTAGAGAGCCTCAGATTATTTGCAACTTATGTAAGATTCATTTCAAACATTCCAATTTTAAAATTCTTACACTGCCAGCAGGGCAGAACATATATATGATCTGGCAGACATTGAAAGCAGACGATTTTGAAACAGATATTATAGAGATATTGAGAGAAAAATGCCCGGAACTTGAAAGTCATTTGAGAGGATTGACACGAGATGACTTTTCGGAAGTATATTTATTTTTTGATTATGATGGACATCAGAATAATTTATCGTTTGAAAATAGTGAAACAGATGTAATCAATGAGATGCTGTCGAATTTTGATAATGAGACAGAAAATGGCAAACTATATATTAGCTATCCAATGGTTGAGGCATTGAGAGATTTTACCCCTGGGATTTGTGGTCATGGGGAAGAATGTTATTGTCAGTTAAATGAATTTGATAATTATAAAAGAAGATCTGTACAAAAGAGCAAGTATAGGGATTTTAGAAAATATGATTTTGAAGTATGGCGTGAGATTTTAAATGTGTTTGTAATGCGGATATCGTGTCTGTTAGGTGAGGAAGAAATTATAAAACATGATACATATAAGGATTTGGTGAGTCCGGCTTATATCTATAATCTACAGCAAGATTATATAGTTGAAGGAAAGATATTTATCCTCAGTGCATTTCCAGAATTTTTGTTTGATTATTTCCCGAACAGCTTTTGGAATTCTTGCATAAAATGTTCAAAGAAGTTTGCGAAAAATTGTTCTATTTCCGGCAGATTTGGGGAAAATAACATTGAAATGTAATCATAGCTGAAAGGAGCAGGCAATGTCAAACAGATTAAAATCCGAAAAGTCCCCCTATCTATTACAGCACAAAGACAATCCGGTCAACTGGTACCCCTGGTGTGAGGAAGCATTCCACAGAGCGAAGGAAGAGGACAAGCCGATCTTCCTGAGTATCGGGTATTCCACCTGTCACTGGTGTCATGTGATGGCGCACGAATCCTTCGAGGATGAGACGGCAGCACAGATCTTGAATCAGGGATATATATGTATCAAAGTAGACCGGGAGGAACGGCCGGATATTGATGCAGTATATATGTCGGTATGTCAGGCTGTTACAGGTTCCGGCGGCTGGCCGCTCACGATCGTCATGACGCCGGAGCAGAAGCCCTTTTTCGCCGGGACATATTTCCCCAAAGAACGGTATTACGGGCGCCCCGGGCTTGTGGATATCCTGAGAGAGCTGCTGAGCCTGTGGAAGGATCGGCGGGAAGAACTGGTTCGGGCGGGAGAGGAGATCACGGCGGCAATCAACAGAACAGGGAGCGCCGCTAATCCAGGAGACAGCAGAATTTCCCGCAAGGATAATGCAATTCTAAAGAAAGCGTATCAGATCTTTGCACAGCAGTTTGATCCGGTCTGGGGAGGCTTCGGCAGCGCGCCGAAGTTTCCGGCGCCTCACAATCTTCTCTTCCTGATGCGGTACGCGGAGGAAGAAGAGGGGTGTAGGGCAGACAGGGAAGGATCAGAAGCGCTCCGTATGGCAGAGAAGACGCTGGATGCAATGGCGGAGGGCGGAATCCATGACCATATCGGCGGTGGCTTCTCACGGTATTCTACAGACGAGAGGTGGCTTGTGCCTCATTTTGAGAAAATGCTGTATGACAATGCGCTGTTGATACTGGCGTATCTGGAAATCTACCGTCTCACCGGGAAGGAGAAATACGCGGACACAGTAAGGCATACGGCGGATTATATCCTCCGGGAGCTGACAGATGTGAGGGGAGGCTTCTACTGCGGTCAGGATGCGGACAGTGACGGTGTGGAAGGAAAATACTATGTATTTACGCCGGAAGAGGCAGAGTCTGTGCTTGGCAAGGATGATGGACAGGCATTCTGCCGTCTATATGGAATCACAGAAGAGGGGAACTTTGAAGGGAAGAGCATCCCCAACCGGATCGGGCAGGCAGAGAGTGAGAGGGAGCGAGAGCGAGAGACAAGGCTGGCGGGCTGCAAGGAGGGTACGGAGAAGAACGGATTGGTACTGTCAGCCTGGATACAAGCCATGTATGAGTACCGGCTTAGAAGGACGAAGCTTCATAAAGACGATAAGATCCTGCTCTCCTGGAATGCCTGGACGATCCTTGCATTTGCACGGGCAGGCGCGGTGCTTAAGGAGGACGGTTATCTGGAGGCGGCGAAGAGAGCGCAGCGTTTTATCGAAACACATATGACCGGAGAGGACAACCGTCTCTATCTGCGTTACCGTGACGGGGAGATGGCTCACAAGGGGCAGTTGGAGGATTATGCGGTCTATACGCTTGCATTGCTGGAATTGTACGGCGCAACCTTCCAGAGAGAATATCTGGGAAATGCAATTCTCCGTGCACAGCAGATGGCCGAATTCTTCGAGGACAGTGAGGCGGGCGGTTACTATATCAGCGCATCGGATGCCGGCCGGTTGATCGCCCGTCCCAAGGAAATATACGACGGGGCTATTCCGTCCGGCAATTCGGCGGCGGCAATGGCGCTCCAACGCCTGGCGCTGCTGACGGGAGAGAACAGATGGCAGGAAGCGGCGGGAAGACAGCTTGGTTTCTGTGCCGGGGAGATACAGGAGTATCCGGCGGGATACAGTTATGCACTGCTTGCCATGGCCGATGCGGTCTATCCGCATAAGGAGCTGGTATGCGCGGTGAGCGGCAGGATGTCAGAGGGACTGAGGATGCAATTGGCGGAGCTGGCAGCAGGGGGAATGAGCATTCTGGTCAAGACAGAAGACAATAAAGAAGAGTTGGCAGAATGTGTGCCGTTTACCGCAGAATACCCGATACCGCAGGAAGGGGAAATGTATTATCTGTGTGAGGACGGCGCATGCAGGGCCCCGGTGAAGACCCTGCAGCAGTTATGACTTGGCCTATAATATTTATATTCTAAAGTTGAAATCTGCATAAGCAGAGGATCCATGTTCATGGACATCCAGTCCGTCAACTTCCTCTTCCCTTGTAACGCGAAGCCCGATCGTCTTATTGATGACCGTGAATACGATGACAGCCATTACCAGCACGTAGGCAGCAGCTGCGCCGACTCCGATCAACTGAGTGACAAGGCTGCAGCCGTCTCCGAATACACCGGTCATGATCGTACCTGCGGCGCCGCAGACACCGTGAACACTGATCGCACCGACAGGATCGTCGATCTTGACAACCTGGTCGAAGAATTCAACGGAGAATACCACTAAGATACCTGCAACAGCGCCGATCATGATGGCTTCCCATTCATTTACCACATCACATCCGGCGGTGACCGCAACGAGCCCTGCGAGAGATCCGTTAAATGTCATGGATACATCCGGCTTGCCGTAACGAATCCAGGTGACGATCATGGCCAGAAGTGTAGCGGCAGCGGCGGCAAGATTGGTTGTCATGGCAATGTGCCCAAGGCCGGTAGCAGCGGCGGTAGTAGAACCGCAGTTGAAACCGAACCAGCAGAACCACAGGATAAATACGCCAAGCGCAGCAATCGGAAGGTTGTGTCCGGGGATGGCTCTTGCCTTGCCGTCTTTGCCGTATTTCCCGATACGAGGTCCAAGGATCTTCGCGCCGACCAGAGCGCAGAGACCGCCGACCATATGTACTGCTGTGGAACCTGCGAAATCATGGAAACCAAGTTCGGACAGGAAGCCTCCGCCCCAGATCCAGTGTCCGGATACCGGGTAAATGAAGATACTGATCGCCGCGCTGTAGGCGAGATAGGCGATGAATTTCGTCCGCTCCGCCATAGAGCCTGACACGATGGTCGCCGCGGTTGCACAGAATACGGTGTGGAAGATCATGAAGACTCCGATCGGAAGTCCGTTAAACATCCCGTCCGCGTCCGCCAGTGAAGAAGGACGGAAGAATCCTTCGATGCCGATGATCCCGTTCCAGTCTGTTCCGTGCATGACAGCGAAGCCAAATACGAAGAAGAACAGGCTCCCAAGAACGAAGTCCATCATGTTCTTCATCAGGATATTACCCGTGTTCTTGGCCCGGGTGAATCCCGCTTCACACATTGCGAATCCTGCCTGCATAAAATATACGAGAAATGCGCCGATCATGGTCCACATGATATTCATTAGCAGCCCGGCTGCTTCGGCGGTATCCATACCGTTTGTGATCAAAGTTGTCAAATCCATGTTAATTCCTCCCAAATAAAAGGAGATAATGACGGCTGTTGTTCCCGTAATTATCTCCATTGATAAGTATGTTGAATATGTTCAGTTATGTTCTTACAGTGCATCGGATCCGCGTTCGCCTGTTCGGATACGAACAGCATCCTCCACTTCATATACGAAGATCTTGCCGTCCCCGTACTTGCCGGTCCGGATCTCAGAGACGATCGTCTCGATCAGCTTCTCGGCGACCTCCGGTTCGATGACAGTCTCTACCTTAACCTTTGGCAGAAGATTGACATTATATTCCGCACCGCGGTATACTTTTTTATGGCCTTTCTGGTTACCGTATCCCATGACATTGCTGATCATGAGGCCGGACACTTCACTCTCGTCGAGTATGGATTTTAAATCCTCCAGCTTCTCAGGCTGAATAATGATTTCCAGTTTTTTCATTTGCCTTCCTCCTGTAATCAATAATACACAAAAGAAGAGCGCTTTCTCCGTAAAGAAAACGCCCTTGTTTTTGATGGTATTCATTATACACGTATGAGACGATTTGTAAATAGTATTTTAACAAAAAAATCATATTTTATGAAATGTGTACACAAATCCGATGGAATCTGATGAAAATTCGGCGGTTTTTGAATATAGAGTTTAACGAATATCAGGATCCCACGCTGCAATCTCGCCGCACGCGATCATTTCACCTGCGTCGCCGGACGGCTGAGTATGGAAATCATCCGCCCTTTCATGGATAATGACCGTATGTCCAACGATGTCTTCCGGATAAAAGCGATCCGTATAAACAGCCGACCAGGCGTTCCCGGAATTCGCCAGTAACGGCGGAAGGTCGCCGGCGTGGGCCGGGTGTACAGTATTCTTCGGGTTATAATGGCCGCCGGCAGAAGAGAATTCTCCCTGTGCATTCTCTGTACATGCATCGCCGGCATGAATGTGGAATCCATGGAAGCCATAGCTGTTCTCTGCGGCTTCTGCCGGAAGCCCCCGGACGGATGCCACTGCCACTGTTCCTCCATATGTATCGTAAAAATCGACTCTTCCTTCGATATCCGGATGGTTCTGGTTCCCTTTGATTATTGCATAAGCAGAAGGATTCACTTTGATATCTATCATGTCTGATCACACTCCCTTGCATCATCATATGCATGGAAGAGAGGAGTTATGAGCCTGTGGAGGAATATTCATGCAGTGATAATTATAAATGGCAGAATGTCATCTGAACGTATCCATGTGTAATAGAGTGAAATTGCTATCACTATAGATGTTATTCCAAAGATTATGAGAGTGCAAAAAGATTAAAGGGCTTTCTTTTCATACAAGTTAAAAAATTCCAAAGCCTGTTGTAAGGTAATATCTAACTTAGTCTGTAAGCGCAGTAAAATATCCCTTTTGGACATGGAGAATTCAAAACCGGTATCAATAATTTCTTGTGCTCTGCCTTCAATTTTGCCCTCGGTTCTACCTTCAATCTTGCCCTCGGTTCTACCTTCAATCTTGCCCTCGGTTCTACCTTCAATCCAGCCTTCTGTCCTGATTTCATCAAATAAAGTACACATTGCAGAATCCCCTTTCTTGAAAGAATTATAATTAATTTTGGTATCAGTAGCACCTGCGATTGCCATAATAACGGATTTATCAGTCTGATGCTCATTACTGTATAGAATGGCTTCTTGTCTGGCTTCCTTGAGGGATAAATTCTTATTAAGAATGATTCCCATGAGGTGAAAGAAATCTATGTTGTCAGAGTTGTGAAAAACCAAATCAGGATTGCGGGCTTCAATCAGCAGAATCTTGTAGTCATTCACATATTTCTTAAATTCGTATGGAATATTCAACATCTCGTGAAGAGACCGTGCACCGTCCCAAGGTTCCTCGCCATAATAGATAACAATGGTTATAACCGGAGAGAATTTATCAGTACGCTTCATTCTGGAAAGAAATTCATTTGGATCCAGTTTAGTGGGAGTATCGGCAGGCAGCACTTCATTAGAGATGTTGTCTGGTGTATTAATATGGTCAGCCTGCTTTGCTGAACCTTTGGCTCTGTATTTAGAAGCATTAATGTCGTATTGCCGCTTATAAGAGCTGTAGTCATATCCCATAACGCGCAAGGGCGTAGCATAATGGATATGGGATTGATTTTCGATGCCAAGTATTGTAAATTCCAGATCAAGTACAGAAGAATTTTTCCGGATTTTGAGAAGGTCTCTGGCACCATTATAGGATTCAGAATGATTGTTATGCTCCAAGATAAAAGAAGCTTCGGTGTCTTGCTCTTCCAACTCATCGGGTTTGATGATCTGTCTGCCGTGAAAAAGAGAGGCGTTGAAGAGATCAGCAAATCGATTGTTATTGCGCCAGAAATCTTTTAAAGGGATATCGGCATTATGGTTATGATTATTTTTAGACATAAAATTTCTTCTTTCTTTACTATACTATTTGGAGATATGAATTTCAATATAATTGCAGAAAATAATTTGAATGTAAAATTCAATAAATCGTGGTAAAATATTTTGAATATGAAATATGTGACACAATATTTATGTGATGATTAATTGTAAATGACAGAATGTCATCTATGTGATGGATATAGCTTAACAAATATTAGAGGCATATGCAATAGGGGCATTCTTAAACGCATAAAGAAACGGATTTCCGTGATTGAAGAGCAGGGAAAAAGTAGAATGAAAAAGGAATGGTGTGCTATGCATGGCATTAACCGCACGTCTTTCTTTCGGTGGCAGAAACGGGTCAGGGAGTACCTACTCGATCACTGTGAGACCCAACCCTCACAGTGCCCATCATCTATCCCATCTAATAATGAAGTGGGTTTTCATACAAGTTAAAATATTCCAAAGCCTGTTGTAAGGTAATATCTAACTTAGTCTGTAAGCGCAGTAAAATATCCCTTTTGGACATGGAGAATTCAAAACCGGTATCAATAATTTCTTGTGCTCTGCCTTCAATTTTGCCCTCGGTTCTACCTTCAATCTTGCCCTCGGTTCTACCTTCAATCTTGCCCTCGGTTCTACCTTCAATCCAGCCTTCTGTCCTGATTTCATCAAATAAAGTACACATTGCAGAATCCCCTTTCTTGAAAGAATTATAATTAATTTTGGTATCAGTAGCACCTGCGATTGCCATAATAACGGATTTATCAGTCTGATGCTCATTACTGTATAGAATGGCTTCTTGTCTGGCTTCCTTGAGGGATAAATTCTTATTAAGAATGATTCCCATGAGGTGAAAGAAATCTATGTTGTCAGAGTTGTGAAAAACCAAATCAGGATTGCGGGCTTCAATCAGCAGAATCTTGTAGTCATTCACATATTTCTTAAATTCGTATGGAATATTCAACATCTCGTGAAGAGACCGTGCACCGTCCCAAGGTTCCTCGCCATAATAGATAACAATGGTTATAACCGGAGAGAATTTATCAGTACGCTTCATTCTGGAAAGAAATTCATTTGGATCCAGTTTAGTGGGAGTATCGGCAGGCAGCACTTCATTAGAGATGTTGTCTGGTGTATTAATATGGTCAGCCTGCTTTGCTGAACCTTTGGCTCTGTATTTAGAAGCATTAATGTCGTATTGCCGCTTATAAGAGCTGTAGTCATATCCCATAACGCGCAAGGGCGTAGCATAATGGATATGGGATTGATTTTCGATGCCAAGTATTGTAAATTCCAGATCAAGTACAGAAGAATTTTTCCGGATTTTGAGAAGGTCTCTGGCACCATTATAGGATTCAGAATGATTGTTATGCTCCAAGATAAAAGAAGCTTCGGTGTCTTGCTCTTCCAACTCATCGGGTTTGATGATCTGTCTGCCGTGAAAAAGAGAGGCGTTGAAGAGATCAGCAAATCGATTGTTATTGCGCCAGAAATCTTTTAAAGGGATATCGGCATTATGGTTATGATTATTTTTAGACATAAAATTTCTTCTTTCTTTACTATACTATTTGGAGATATGAATTTCAATATAATTGCAGAAAATAATTTGAATGTAAAATTCAATAAATCGTGGTAAAATATTTTGAATATGAAATATGTGACACAATATTTATGTGATGATTAATTGTAAATGACAGAATGTCATCTATGTGATGGATATAGCTTAACAAATATTAGAGGCATATGCAATAGGGATATTCTTAAATTAAACTTAAGGAAAGGAGAACAGTAACAGAGAGCGCTGCAGTTAAAAAGACTCCGGAAGATTCACTTCCGAAGTCTTTATTATAGTTCTGTAAATACCTTATTTAACGGCCTTTCTTTGTTGTCGTTGTCTTCTTGGCTGTGCCAGAAGCAGGTTTCTTGGTTGTTGTCTTCTTTGCCGTTGTTGAGGCAGGCTTTTTAGCCGTTGTCGCAGCAGGTTTTTTCGCTGTTGCAGAGGTCTTCGCGGATGAAGAAGACTTCGCTTTCTTACCCTTCTTAGCCTTGCTGCGGATAACCGCTATTACTGCGATACATGCTGCTACAGCTGCTATAACCCACATAATGATCTTACTGGTATCTCCTGTCTTTGGAAGGAGAGAAGCAGCGGCAGCTTTCAATGCGTCTGCTGCGGACTGGGCGGCAGATTTGGTATCCTCACCGTTCCCGTCGGTTCCATTACCATTTGCAGCATTAGGATCAGCGGCATTGTTGGCATTAGGATCGGAAGCGTTGCCGTCACCGTCGTTGCCATCCGGATTATTCGGATCATTACCATCCGGGTTGTTTGGATCGTTACCATCCGGATTATTAGGATCGTCCGGGTTATTCGGATCATCTCCATCCGGATTATTAGGATCGTCCGGGTTATTAGGATCGTCCGGATTCTCCGGCGCTGTTGACCATGCAATTCCGACTGGTGATGTACCGTTTACTACAAATGTTACGCCTTTGCCTGTTCCCTGGAATACCTCTGAGCCTTCACTGCTCATACAGGTCTCAATCTCTCCTGCCGAATATTCTGCAAAGTCTTCTGATTCAAACATATGTGCGGCTGAGAACTGATTCTCTGTTGCCACAACTCCCTGTGGAAGGGATTTGGCAGGTAATGTAACCGGAATACCGCCGTTCTCGAAATCACCTGGCTCAGCGTCTCTGGTTTCAGGTTCGCCAGCATCATTGCGGGTAATAACCTGCACTTTCACATCGTAGAATGCGGTATGTTCCTGATCCTGATATGCTCCCAAACCTGCAAGATGTCTTGTCAGATCAGTCGTAATTTCCTGCATACTTGTGTATCCTGCATCCTGTAATGCCTGGGTAAGCTCCATGTTATCCGATTGATTCGGAATAATGCGTTTCCATGTAGTCTTATACTTCGGACCGGAGTCGGCTAACGGAGACTTCGGAGTCGTCAGTTCTGGAGAAGATACGGGTTCGCTTGGCTTGTAAACCAGAGTCTCTTTGTACCTAATCTGACCAATATATTTTGTACCAGGTTTACAATCTGTTTTATCCACTACAGTCGGACTATACGGAACATCTTCGTCACTTCCTACGGTGATGATACGATATTCTACATCTGGATCATCTACCTTAGGTATTGTTACGGTATATGTCTTCTTATCTGCATTTCCTTCATTAATTGATAATTCAAATGCCGGAACATCTGCTTTCGGATTTTTCAGTTTCTCAAAGACAAGTTCATATGGCAGCATCATCTCTTGTACAACGTCACCTGTTCCTACAGACCGTGCATAGAAAATATGTTTATCTGTAGCATCCTTTGCTGCATTGATACCTGTAAATACTGCTGAACTCTTAGTCTTATCTTCACTGTTAGTGCCGTTAACCCAACCATCTTCCACGGCCGGATCTCCATCCATCTTGAACTGGTAGTCTACACCGGCTTGCTTCTGAATCTGTATTGTACAGTCAAAGGTTGTTCCGTTCGCTCCAACAACGTAAGGATCTACGTGATTCGGCTGACGTTTTTCAGGTGTTACTTTGTTGATGGTTACTTCTTTTGATAAAGTTAATTCTCCACCGTCGTAATCAACGATATAATTTCCGCAAGGAGATCCATCTTCATATACAAGTTCAATTTTCTCTTTATCAAGATGAACACTCTTATAAGTACCCGCGTGTCCTTCGTTCTTCTCATCAACAATACCTTTGGACTTCAGTTTAACCTTTCCCTTATCAGCAGATACGAGACCATCAAATTCTACACCTTCTAAAGTCACTTCTCCATTACCATTATAATCTTTATCTATAGCAGTTATCTTATCAGCTATAATTGAAATTTCCTTCGGAATTATCTCATATATCCCTGTTATAGTTCCCTGGTAATTACCTTTTTCGGTTCCCGTAGCAGTGCAAGTAATCTTACCTGCATTAGTAAAGTTGGTTGAATCACCACCAGAGTATGTCAAATTATAATCATCATCTGGTTTCAGAGCTTTTCCAGTTTCTTTCAAAGTAACTGTGACAGTAGGTTCTTGTTTTGTTCCTTTATAATCGCTTGATAATGGATTGACAGTCATCTCTGCTATATCTGCAAGAGAAGCTTGCTCAATAGTATATTCAATATCTACTGTACCTGTAAAATTACTACCTGAAGTTGGCGTGATGGTTGCTTTATGCTTGCCTGCATTAAAATCATTCCCCCAGTCTACATCAAATTCAAGTTTGGGTTTTTCCATAATATGATTATTAAATTCTACAGATAATTCAGGTTTAAGCTCCGCTCCAGTATAAGTTAATGGTTCAACTTTGAATGTACATTCTTTTGTATCGGCCTTTTTTATCTGTATGCTTTGCGCTATGTCTATGTCATCATCATACATCGCACTATAATCATCAGCTGGACCAGTATAATTGTATTTTTTGTGTCGAAATTGTATTTTGTAAGTTCCATAATCAATTATCTTAAGATCTGGGTATGGTAGATAACTATTTGCATCATCCTTTTTAATAAAAAGATCCCATTGTTCTCGATCAACCTTATAATACTCTTCTTCATCAGGGTCATCCGTTTTCGGAACTTTATCTTTAACTTTAATAAGGTCGTCTGTTAAATCTTCACCTGTGTATTTTTGCTCAGCTATTATGTCTACAGCCTTATCTGATACTCCCACATATTCTGTTATATCTTTTGGAAGAACAGGATCCCCCTTTAAATAATCGATATTATAAATGGCATTAGTTTTAACATCCCCCTCACAACGAATAGTACAATTGGTAAATTGTGTTGGTTTTTTTGTAATAGTTAATGAACTTCCTTCACGAAGTGTCAAAAATGTTTCACTCAACTCATGACCAATTGAAGCATGCCCCCATACCACACCTTCTGTCTCATCATACTTTTCAATATCATTTTCATCCATCGCCTTCCATACAATAGCATTAAGATTTTTTCGACCAGGTCTTCCGTTTTTATCAGTAACTCCACTTAAAGAAGTGTCGTTAGTAAAAATATTTCCGCTTCCATTAACAGATTCTATGGAATTACATAAAAAGCCACTCGTTAATTCATTACTATTTTCTTGTTTTTTTCCACCAATAGCAGCCACTGTACCGCCAGATATAAAAACATTACCTCCATTAGACGATGAATCTTGAGCATGACCTATTCCAGGGCCACCTTCTTGAACTTTTGTAACAATACCATTCGTTGTAAAAGTTTTGCAATCGCCACCTAACGCAGTTACTTTGGCATTATTATTAATTGTAATGTTTCCACAGTTACCTCTTTGACCAGATCCGATACCCGCAGCTGTTAAGCCACCTTCTGCACGTACGATCCCGCCAGATATCGTAATATCACCAACAGATTCAGAATGTCCGCCAATACCCGCAGCACAGTCTCCACCATAAGCATTAAGTGTTCCCGTACCTAAAATAGTCAATGTTCCATCTTTTCTAACCTGTAATCCTGCACCACTACCTTTATCGTTTGCATTATTCTGATCACCACGACTGTCCAATGTGGCACTAGACCCTGCATCTAAATATAGGTTAATTGTGCCAGCTTTAATTTCAAAAGGCGGGGCATCTGTTTTCCCTTTTATATTTATCGAACCAGAAAAATGAACTTCATGCGTACCACCAGTTACAGATATAGTATGATTTGCAGTTGGTCCGGTTTGCGTAATTATGTGTTTACAGCCAGAGGGGCAGTCGTTGGTCAATATTACTGGGTTATTTATTAGAGATAAATTATAATTCGGTCCCTTATCATAATCTATTGGCGGGGGCGGAGTCCCTTGAGAGGAAGATGAAAAGGAGGTTGCCATTGCCGATAATGACATGGAAAATAATGTCGTAGATGCGGCCAAGGACGCCAACAATAATTTTAGTTTCTTTCTTTGCATCATAGTAGTCCTTTCTTCATTAATATTTCTTGGATATCTACCCTATCTATGTAAACAGAGTATCATTCTGTCTCTAAGATTCCATTATATATAAGTATACCGCATAATTTGTCGAAGTTCAACGACTTTGTCCCTGAAATGAAACTGCACAGTTACCATTTACTGACAAAACCGCAACTAATAAAGATATGCCTATATATAGAAATTTCTGAATATACGCTATTATATTCAGAGAATCAGCCCAAGAATCCGGTTTTTCCAAAATCTTTCCATAAAATTTGTCTCAACCCCGGAAACAAGGCATGACATTCCGTTTCCTTAATATCCACTATAATAATATATCGTCACAAAAGGAATTTTGATTATAAGAGTTTTAGTGATAAAAACAAGAAAGTTGTTCCAATTGAGAATTCAGGAAATGAAATAGCAGCGTTATGCCTTTTCCTGGAATATTTTCCCCGGTACCACCACGGCTGCGATTGCCAGAACAAGTCAATGTAATGGATCAAAAATACAGGAAATTGCAGCTTGACAAAACGAGATTCTTGTGGTAGATTAATCATAAATCAAAACTGATGTTCTGTCAGTGGATTTCAAAGTTTCATTTCTTGCAGGATCTGCAAAGAATTCAGACAATCAATTTTTATCATTATATTGAGAGGAAAGCGGTGATGCCTATGGATGTATTTGCCTGAGGGAAGGACTATTTTTTAACTGTGAATTGTGCTAAGATGAAGGAGTAATAGTATGAAAAACAGAATAGTGTCGAAGATAGCAGAGGCAGCCAGGAGATATCGTGTGAATCAGAAGTACAAGGACAGGATATTCCGTATGATTTTCCATAAGAAGAAGGATTTGCTGTCCCTGTATAATGCCATTAATGGAACCAATTATACGAATCCGGATGATCTGGAGATCCGGACGTTGGATGACGCGGTGTATCTGGGATATAAGAACGACCTGTCATTTTTGATCAGTGATACCTTGAACCTGTATGAACACCAGAGTACGGTGAATCCCAATATGCCGTTAAGGGGGATGCTGTATTTTGCCAATATGCTGAAAGCATATGTTGAGGAGAAGAAGTGCAATATCTATGGATCGAAGCTGGTACAGCTTCCCGTGCCGCGGTATCTGGTTTTCTATAATGGTTCAGACAGCATGCCGGATGTATCGGTGCTGAGCCTGTCGGATGCATATATGAGGACGGCTGATGTGTCTGCGGGAAAGGGCGGTATGGATGGAACGGAGTGTGTATCTGAGGATAGAGAAGATGCAGGGGCGGCAGATTATACGCCGGGAACCATACAGGATGCAATAAAGGCGGCAGACCCGGCGCTGGAGTGCAGAGCGGTGATACTGAACATCAATAAAGGACACAATATAGAACTGATGGCAAAATGCGATCGCCTGGAGGCATATGCGTTTTTTGTATCGAGAGTCCGCGCGTATCTGGCGGCAGGTTGTACTTTGGAAGCTGCTGTAGATCGGGCGATAGATGATTGTGTAACGAATGATAAATTGACGGATATACTGGAGAAGAAAAGAGCGGAGGTAAAGGATTTGTTATCGTAGGATTTTAGTGAGAAGAAGTATCGGAAGATGTTGGTAGAAGAAGCAATAGCGGAAGGAAGAGAAGAAGGAAGAGAAGAGGGAAGAGAAGAGGGAAGAAAAGAAGGAAGAGTAGAAGGAAGACTCTTAACTGTCAGGATTTTACGGGAAACGAAAGAAAATCCGGAAATTACATTTGAGCAGATAGCAGAAAAGGTGGGCTGCACGGCGCAAGAAGTGGAAGATACCCTAAAGATGATTGGAATGTAGGGGAAATGCAGGTAGGATTGAATTTTGAATTCAATGACAACATTTTATAAAAGGTGTATTATGGACAAAACGATTCTTAGGAGGAAAATATATGAAGATAAGGACAGATTTTGTATCCAACAGTTCATCATCATCTTTTATATTGGCAAGAAAAGGAGAGCTGACTGAGGAACAAAAAGAAGCGATCATTGAATACGTCGAAGAGAAGATGTTAGGCACGCCGTTACCGCCGATTGAAGAAGGGGAAGACAGGGAGACATATTTTGAACGGGCTGATTGCTGGAGCAGTTGCAGCCTGGAAAAGTTGTTGAAAGCTCAGGAAAAAGGCATGACATTATATAGCGGGTGGGTGAATTTTGAGATCAGTGATGATTCAGAGATGTATCGGGAGATTTGGAGTCTGATCGAGCAGGCTGGAGATGGGTCTAATTTTAAACAGATTGATACAGATCTGTACTATTGATCGGGAGGAGCAATGCGAAGAATAGTTGATGAGAAGTATCGATACATCTCTCTTTTTGATGACCGATCGGGATTTTATATACGCAGCGGAGTATTTAAGGATGGCAGAGAGACAGAAGAAGATCCGTTCATGTCTAGTTTCCCGGAGTTGCTGGATGTAGGGATTATGGGGCATTGTGTACACGGGCTCTCGGGATTGTGCAAGGGAACAGGTGTTGAGTGTTATCAAGATGGGTGGAATGTGACACAGCCGAATATGAGTATCAGTGATTTCCTGTCGGTTGCGAAGCAATGTGAAGGGCGGACTTATCAGTTTGCACTTGGCGGCAGAGGCGATCCTGATCAACATGAAGAATTTGAATCTATCTTGCGGATATGCAGGGAGCATCATATCGTACCGAATTTTACTTCGTCCGGTCTATGTTTTAATGATGATATTGTAGAGCTATGCAGGCAGTATTGCGGTGCTGTAGCAGTCAGTTGGTATGGACAGCCGTATACGGCCAGAGCTATTAAGATGCTAGTTAAGGCAGGTGTCAAGACTAATATACATTTTGTATTAGACAGAGTATCTATTAAGAGGGTAGAATATTTCTTGAATTATGAAGTTCCGGACGGAGTGAATGCAGTTGTATTCCTTTTACATAAGCCGATTGGGGCAGGAAGAAGAGAAAAGGTGCTTTTATGGAATGATGCGGATCTGCAAAGGTTGTTTCAGAGCATTGATAATCGGATTTTCTCATATAAGATAGGTTTTGACAGTTGCTCCGTTCCCGGACTGCTTTATAATATGAAGAATATCAATTTTGATTCATTAGATACATGTGAAGCGGCACGCTGGTCGGCATATGTGACACCGGATATGAAGCTTTTGCCGTGCAGCTTTGATAATCAGGATGAAAGATGGGCAGTTGATCTCAGAGAACATACGATTGTTGAGGCTTGGAATAGCGTCGAATTTGACAGATTTCGCGATAATTTTCATACATCATGCCCAACGTGCAGCAGACAGAGACAGTGTATGGGAGGGTGTCCGATCTGTCCGGATATCGTCCTATGCAAAGATAGGGTTTCCTGAATGGAGAGATTATGTATCCAACGATCAATAAAGCAAAGACCGGAGAGAGAATAGAAAAGCTTATGAAGTCCAGTGGGAAGACACCCCGGGATATTCAGAAATATTTGGGATTGACGTGTGTCCAGTCGGTTTACAGATGGCTGGAGGGAATCAATATTCCGAGTATTGATAATTTCTATGCATTAAGCCAGTTATTTCAGATAACGATTGATGAGATGATTGTGGGTAATAGAGAGAGGTATATATGTGATATGCAATATATCAGTGTTCAGAAAGCTGTTATGCGGAAGAGAATACAGTTATATTGCGACCATATGGTGGCACAAGCAATATTGTGATGGGAAGATCATGTGTTGATATGTTTGTCAATACATGATCTTAGGAATCATCAAGAATCTATAAAACATATTTTCTAAGTTTCATATCTTGCAGGATCTGCAAAAAATTCAGAAAAATACAGAAGATTATAAAGTTGATTGAGTATATTAGAGAAGCATGATAAAATAGCAGGGAAGAAGGATGCTGATGGGGAATTTTAGTGAAGAATTATGAAGCGATTGGAAAAGGAGTAAAAGATATTATGGGTAGAAAAGTGTTAGAGTATGAGGCGAAGAGATGAAGCGGATCACTCTGGAATCTCTGATCCGATCACATCAAGATACTCCATACGATCGACAATATGAATATATACTGACACTCATATCGGAGGGGAAGATCAAGCCTCTGAAAGCATCCGGGACGAATGGTAAGCATCCTGCGCTATACCGGGAATATTGGCTGATCGAGCAGGAGAAGGATTACCTTGCACTTGAAGAAGAGTTAAAATACCGGCTGCATCCCCTGATCTCCGTGGATTATTATCTGTCCCATCTGAGTAATTATGAGAAGGACAGAGTATGGGTCTTGAGGCTGAGTGAATATCTCAAACAGAGCAGGGAATACTTGGGATACGCGGAATCTGTGAATGAGCGCAGCTTTGAGATATGGGGCAGAGAGAAGTTCCTGGGGCGCGAACAGGGGAAGAGGATCTTGAAGAATTGCGGACTGACGGAGGAGTTTCTTCATATCTATCAGACTACGGAACCGCTGGCATATTATTCGCATACGCGGGACGTGCCGCAGAATCTCCTTATCCTGGAGAATAAGGATACCTTCTATAGCATGCGGCGGCATTTGATGGAGGGAGGCGGCAGAATCCTGGGGATGGAGTTCGGAACGCTGATCTATGGTGCTGGGAAGGGCATTTTGCGTTCATTCCTGGATTTTGATCTGTGTGTAGAGCCATATATGAGGGATGGCAGGAATGGGATCTATTATTTCGGAGATCTGGACTACGAGGGCATCGGTATCTATGAGAGTCTTGCGAAGATGAACGCCGGGGAG
Organism: uncultured Dorea sp.; assembly: GCA_947388185.1. Classification (GTDB taxonomy): domain Bacteria; phylum Bacillota; class Clostridia; order Lachnospirales; family Lachnospiraceae; genus Sporofaciens. The sequence goes on from CANDQP010000022.1 coordinate 17,236, forward strand.
CGGAAGGTGTTGCCGCTTGCGGCGGCATATGAGACGATGATCGAGAAGGCAGAGAGGACTTGCGGGACGGAGAATCTTCCGGATACGAAGGAGCAGCAGAACCGGAATATCCGGGAGGAGTTTTTCTCATATTTTGATACGGTGTGTGAAGACAAGATGAGGAAGCTGTTGGAGTCCGGGAAATATATCCCGCAGGAGATATTGAATATTACAGATTTTAGGTAGAGAGGAACAAGATGCAGTATGAATTTTTGAAACATTTTCCAAGAAGGATGAAGAATGTGGGCCTGTATGCGCTGCTGATCCAGAACAGCGCTCAGAAGACGACTTGGAAGCAGTATGGGTTCCTGACGCTTGGGGAGCAGCTGAATCTGATCTTTGCTGTGATGCTCTACGTTATGGAGCAGTCTTTGAAGGAAGAGCATTGTACGATGGATGATATCGGGGCCTATATCGACACTGTCAATACACAGCATTTCGGGAAGGATATGACATATGATGACTGCAGGCAGCTTGGAGACTTTGTGGTCAATGTTGTGTTGTCCAACGAGGGCAAGGCGATGTATTTTGACGGGTTTGATTTCGAACAGAATGCGTATCAGACCTTGCATATCAGTTATATAGCGAACAGGATCATCTACATAGATCAGGAATTCAGACGCACTTCTTATTATTTGACAGACGACGGATATAATCTTCTTCTTGCAACCCTTGAGATTGAGAACAATATGAAACTGACCATCCATGAGATGATATTTCAGATGCATCTTGAGAAGCAGAGCTATGACAAGGCTGTGGACGAGATCAAGAATGTGTTTAACCTGTTGAGGATCCAGCTTCAGAAGATCCAGGAGGCTATGGGGAAGATCCGGAGAAATGCATTGAATTACTCTGTGAAGGATTATGAGGAGATCCTGGTGGGGAATCTGGATACGATCAGTGATACGAAGCAGAAGTTCCAGAACTACAGGGAGATGGTGAAGAGCCGTGCGCGTGCGTTGGAGGAGGAGAATATCAATGTGAAGCGGCTCAGCGGGAAGGATGAGGAGAAGCTTGGCAATCTCCGGGTGATCGAGACATATCTGAACCGGACGATCGATGAGCATCAGAAGATATTGAACAGCCATTTCGATCTTAAGGCTTTATATACGAAGGAGTTGGAGACGCTGTCGCAGATGTCTCTGATCCGGCGGTTTCCTATGCGGACAGAACTGTATGATAAGATCCTGGAGGATCCTAAGGGCCTGGAGAATCTGGATTATTTTCTTCGGCCGCTGTTCAATCAGGAGATAGAGAAGGTATATAACCTGAATAAGGCATTTCAGCTGCAGCGTCCGGTGCGCAGGCGGGAAGAAGAGGATGCCGCGGAAGAGCTGGATTTTGATGAGGAGGAGTGGATAAGGGAGCAGGAGCGGCTGCGCAAGGAGAAGCTTAAGCGTTATGAAGTGAGTCTTGGCAGGATTCTTGGGTATGCGGCAAGAACGGGAGAGATCTCTCTTATGGAGATCGCGGCGCTTACGCAGGAGAAGGAAGAGGAACGCCGGGAGCTGATTCCCAATGTCGAGATATTCAAGGAGATCATGGTGGAACTGATCAGGAACCAGGAGATCGATATTGCTGCGCTTTTAAGGGAACGCAGTGAATTCATCCAGGATCGGCCGGGAGAGTTCCAGCTAAATGAGATGCTGCTGCGCCTGGTGGAGGAATATCCCAGGTTCCGTCACGTCAGTAAGGTGGAGACGTATCGGATCGAGGACGGGAGCACGGTGACATTTGAAGGGATATTGAATGAGGAGCAGGAGCGAAAGACGATCCGGTGTTCGAATGTGCGGATTCGGGTTATGTGAGGAAAGCGGGGAGAGCAGATATGGCATATGAATTAGAGGAAGTCAGGATCAGCCAGGAGATCTTCTATTATCTTCTGGAGCATCACGAGCTTCGGGAAGAAGAGGAGATACAGCTATATAAGGCATACACGGAGCAGGAAGAGGTCCAGAACCTGGTCAAATCCCAGGGAGAGATTGCCCAGAGCCGGATCGAGCGGTATGGGAATGTGATCTACCTGATCCCCAGAGAGGAGAATCATTTCCTGGGGTTCTCCAAAGCTCAGCTTAAGGCGGCGCTATGCAAATCGTCAGGTACGGATAAGGATTACTATCTGTCCCAATTCGTGGTGCTGACTCTTCTGGTGGAATTCTTTGACGGTCAGGGGAGCAGCAGTAAGGCGAGAGAATACATCCGGGTGGGAGAGCTTCAGAACTGTATCTCTGCGCGGCTCAGGGAGGGCGCCCAGAGTATGGATGAGGAGGAAGAAGAGCAGGGAGGAATCGCATTCTCCAATATGTTGGAGGCGTATGAGGCGCTGCGCTCGGATGATAAGGGATCCAGAGCGAAGACTACGAAGGAAGGTTTTCTGCATCACATACTGTTATTCCTGCAGAAGCAGGGATTGATCGAGTATGTAGAGCCGGATGTGATGATCAAGACTACGAAGAAGCTGGATAATTTCATGGACTGGAATCTGCTGAACCAGAATAATTATCACAGAGTGCTGCGAGTGCTGGGGGTGACGGAGGATGAGTAAGATACAGGCTGTCAGGCTGATCAATGTGAATTACAACAATAATGCGATCCGTGTCAGTGATGAATGTCTCCATCTGAATGGGGAGAGTACGCTGCTCTCTCTCAGGAACGGCGGCGGCAAGTCGGTGCTGGTCCAGATGATGCTCGCTCCGTTTGTGCATAAGAGATACCGAGATGCGAAGGACCGTCCTTTCGAGAGCTACTTTACATCGAGCAAGCCGTCATTTATCCTGGTGGAGTGGGTGCTGGACGGCAAAGCAGGGTATGTCCTTACGGGGATGATGGTGCGAAGGAGCCAGGAGAGCGGTGAAGGCAGCGGCGAGAATCTGGAGATGATCAATATCATCAGTGAATATAAGGAACCGTGTATCCAGGATATCCACCATCTGCCGGTAGTGGAGAAGGGGAAGAAGGAGATGATCCTCAAGAATTTTGCGGCATGCAGGCAGATATTTGAGACGTATAAGAAGGATCGCTCGATGAATTTCTTCTATTATGATATGACGAATGCTGCGCAGTCCAGGCAGTATTTTGACAAGCTTACGGAGTACCAGATCCATTATAAGGAATGGGAGACGATCATTAAGAAGGTGAACCTCAAGGAATCGGGACTTTCGGAGCTGTTCGCGGACTGCCGGGACGAGAAAGGCCTGGTGGAGAAATGGTTTCTTGACGCGGTAGAGAGCAAGCTGAATAAGGAGCGGAACCGCATGAAGGAATTCCAGACCATTCTGGAGAAATATGTGGGGCAGTACAAGGATAACCAGACCAAGATCAAGCGGCGCGACATCATATGCGCTTTCAAGGGAGAGGCGGAAGGAATCCGGGAGAGAGCGGAAGACTATTTTGCGAAGACGGAAGAGGTGAAGAGGCAGGAGAATCTTGTGGCACATTTTATTGCAGAACTGAACCGGCTGCATGGTGTGACAGAGGAAGAATACAATGATATCCTTGCGAGGATCGAGGAACTCCGGGAACAGATAGCCAGGGTTGAATATGAGAAGCTGTCCAGCGAGATCCACAGACTCAATGAGGAGCAGTATTATCACATCAGTAACCGGGATATGATTGAGATCGAGAAGGAGGATCTGGAAGGGGAGGCCGGGAAGATCGAGAGGATGCTGCATCTGCTCAGATGTGCCAGACAACAGAAGGCGGCAGAGCAGGAGCGGGAGGAATTGGAGCTGATCCGTCAGAAGCTTCTTGTGTCACGTCAGAAGGAAGAGGATCTGGAGCCGGAGAGGAATGCGTTAGGATCTGCGCTGAGACGGTATTACGGGGAACTTGTTGAGGAGAATGAGAAGAAGAGGCAGGAGAATGAAGAAGAGGCCAGGGTGACCGCAGAGGAGCTTAGCGAGGCGGAAGGGAAGCTTACAGCTCTGGGAGAGGAGCTGATAGAGAATGCTGCCAGAGAAGGCGGGCTAAGGAATGCGGCAGCGTCCTATGACAGGACAGAGGACAACTTCAACCGTTGTTATGAGGAAGCCCTGGTCCGTAATATTCTTGGAGTATATGAGCCGGGAATGCTGGAGATCCGCCGGGAGGCTTATGAGAAGGAGCTTGAGAAGCTCTCACGGGCAAGACAGGGGCTTAAGAGACAGCAGGAACAGGCGCAGGAGAGAAGCAGGAGCCGGGAGCGTGCGCTTCAGGACCTGCAGGCCGGGCAGCTTCGCGGGAAGCTTATGCTGACGCAGAAGGAGGATATTCGGAAGGGGTATGAGCAGGAGCTTGATGATCGAAGAACGGTACTTAGTTATCTGAATCTGGAAGAAGCGGTATTGTTCGATACAGAGAAGATCCTGCATGCTTCCGGGAGAAAATTGCTGGAGATTGCGGGAATCAGGCGGAAGCTTGAGAAGGAAGAGGATATCCTGCAGAAGGAATACCACAGGCTGACGCAGGGGAAGGTACTGGAGCTGCCAGAGGAACTGGAGCAGGAGCTTATCGATCTGGGAATCCATGTGGTCTATGGAATGGAGTGGTTAGGGAAGAACGGGTACTCGGAGCAGCAGAATCTGGAGCTGGTACGCCGTCATCCATTCCTGCCCTATGCGCTGATCCTGTCAGAGGCAGAGCTTAAGAAGCTGTCCGGGCACACAGAAGGGATCTATACCTCGTTTCCTGTTCCGATCGTGCCAAGAGAATTATTGGAGAGAAGTGAAAGCGAGCGGGAGAGCGGGATCATACGGCTTGACGGGGTCAGCTTCTATGTGCTGTTCAATGAGAATCTGCTGAATGAAGAGAAGCTGCGCCTTCTGGTCGAAGAGAAGGAGAGGCAGATCCAGAGAAAGAAGGAAGCGATTGCCATCCGCCAGGCGGAGTACAAGGAGTATTTTGAACGGCAGGAGATGGTTCGGAACCAGGAGGTCAGCAAAGAGAAGTGGGATGCCAACGACAAGAGCATCAAGGAGCTTACGGAGAAGCTCGGGAAGCTGTGCGGGGAGATCCGGGAATGTACAGACGAGCTTAGCGCGCTTAAGGAAGAGACCTTGCGGTTGGAACAGGATATCCGTAAGAACGGGAAGGAGACAGAACATAAGCAGAGAAGATTTGAAGACTTTATCCGTCTGTGCAGGGACTATGAGCTGTATGAGCAGAACCTGAACGATCTTGAGCGCTGCAAGAAGGAGGCCGAGAAGCTTACCCAGAAACAGAAGCTTTTGAAGGATCGGCAGGAGAAACTCAGAGAACGTCAGAAGTCCGAAGAGATCGAGAGAAATCATCTGCTGCATACGGGGGAGGAGCTTAAGAGGGAGGCGCGGAAGTACCAGAAGTATGCCGATCATTCGGATATGACGGATGAGCCTGGGAGGGACAGTCAGGAAGATATCCGAGAATTGGAGGCCAGATATGCCGCGATCACATCCAGTATGTCCCAGGAGATCCAGGAGTTGGAGGATCAGGAGCAGAGGGCTGGGAGCCGTTGCCAGGAAGCAGCGGACGAGCTTGGACATCTGCAGAGAAAATACGGCCTTACCGCGGACGAATGGGCAGACATATCCTATAGCCGGGAGGAGGAAACACACCAGGAGATCATGTTTGAGGACCGCAGGCAGAAGATTGCGGTAAAACAAAGACTCTGGAATGAAGAAGACAAGCAGATCGCTGTGATCGGTCAGCAGAAGAGCGAGCGTCTGAAGAGGATGCAAAGCGAGTGCGGGGAAGATGAACCGCTTCCTAAGGCGAAGATCCAGGATCAGGATTTCGATGCAAGGAAGAATCAGTTCCGTTATCAGGAGAAGGAGGCTGAGAAGCAGGCGGAGAATCGGAAGGAGCGGCTCAGGATCTATGATGAGAATCTGACGGCGCTGGCTGAATTCAGTGATCTCCCGCTGGGAGAGGAGATTGTGTGGGAACAGGACTTCCAGGAGATGGACGGACAGAATCTCAGGAACTATAAGGGAATCCTGATCAGGGATCATAAGCAGAAGGAGCGGGACAGCCGGGATGCAAGAGAACGGCTTACAAGGCTGCTGAACCGGGTTGTGCGCATGGAGCAGTTTCAGGAGGATTTCTACAGGAAGCCGCTTGAGTCTATGCTGGAGCTGACGGGGGATGCGTCTGCCGTGCTTCGGCAGCTATCAACGACTCTCCAGTCTTATGACAGCCTGATGGAGAAGCTTATGGTTGATATCTCTCTGGTGGAGAAGGAGAAGAAGAAGATCGTGGAGCTGATGGAGGATTATATTCGTGAGGTGCACCAGAACCTGGGCAGGATCGACCATAATTCTACCATCACGATCCGGGAACGTCCGGTCAAGATGTTGAAGCTCCAGATCCCGGAATGGGAGGAGAACGAGAATCTGTATCTGATCCGTCTGCAGGATATGATCGACGAGATCACTCAGAAAGGGTTAAGACTGTTCGAACAGAATGAGAACGCGCAGGAATATTTCGGTACGCAGATCACAACGAGGAATCTCTATGATACGGTGGTCGGGATCGGCAATGTGCAGATACGCCTGTATAAGATCGAGGCTCAGAGAGAATACCCGATCACCTGGGCGGAGGTGGCCAGGAATTCCGGCGGAGAAGGATTCTTATCGGCATTCGTTATTCTCTCAAGCCTTCTGTACTATATGAGGAAGGACGATACGGATATATTTGCGGACAGGAACGAGGGTAAGGTTCTGGTGATGGATAATCCTTTTGCACAGACGAATGCATCACATCTGCTGAAGCCGTTGATGGATGTGGCGAAGAAGTCGAATACGCAGCTGGTCTGCCTTACCGGTCTTGGTGGAGAGTCAATCTACAACCGTTTCGACAATATTTATGTGCTGAATCTGATCGCGGCAAGCCTGAGGAACGGCATGCAATACCTGAAAGCAGATCATCTGCGGGGGAATGAGCCGGAGACGATGATCGTGTCTCAGATCGAAGTGATGGAACAGCAGGAGCTGGTGTTTTAAAAGGCAGAGAATGGAATGTTGTAATTTTATGAGTTTTGCGTTAATATATTATCAGGGTTATACAGTTTGCAGCCCGCAAAATATGAAATTACAAGAAGCAAGGAGTGGGAAGAGATGGCCAGATATGTGAGAGACCTGGTATTGAACAAGCCGGACGATTTCGTGCAGTTCATGATGAATGATTTTCTGCGGAAGAACAGCTTTGTGATGTCCGACTGGAAGGGAGAGCCGGCGTACCGTACCGGAGACGCTATGATGGAAGGGTACAAGTATCTGAAGTGGAACTATTCAGGGGGAATATTCCATCTGGAAGCGTGGATGAAGGGGACCTTTGGGGGCGAATGGAATCTTGACGGGTTCGTAGGGACACTGCAGAAGAAGCCTTATAAGGCAAGCCTGGAGCAACTGTTTGCTGCCCTTAACCAGCCGATTCCGATGAATCAGGCGGGTGCGCCGGAGCAGGTGAATCCGATGCCGAATGTGGTGCCGGTACAGACGGTGGATAATTCCAGCGCGGCAACGATGGGGCTGGTATTTGGAATATTCAGCTTGATATTTGCATTTCTGATTCCGCTTGTGAGCATTCTACTTGCGTGTCTTGGATTCTCGAGAGCGAGGATGGGCGCGGGCTCCAGTAAGGCAGGGCTGGCGAAGGCAGGGAAGATTCTCTGCATTATAGGAATCATTGCTGCAATCGTAATGTGGGGGCTGAATATATTGACGCTCTCGGCGTCGTTTGCGGGATTCTATTAGAAGGATTTTATATACGATCAGATAAAGGGCTGTCAGGAGATGCCGCTGCATTCGCGAATCTCCTGACAGCCCTTGCTGTATTATTGCCGTTTCAGATAGAACTGGAAGGAACTGTATTCTTCCACCTCGCGGTTGATCGGAAGTCCGGCATTCATAAGAGCAGAACCGGAATATACTTCTGTACCGCCGTTGATGCTGTACATGGCTTTGGGGTCAAGCCCTTTGGCGCGGATATATTCCTGGGGACCGTTGCAGGTCAGGTTGGTGACAACCACGCTCAAGAGGGATTCGGACCGATCCTTAGATACATGCTGCCATGCGGTCATGTTGCCGGGTTCAAAGGGATTGGTAAGCCTGTAATAATCTCCTTTGATGATGAGCGGATAATATTGGCGGAACAGATTGCTCTGTTCGCGGCAGATCTCCTGTTCTTCGGCATTGAGATGGGTTGCGTCCAACTCATATCCGAAGGTTCCGCACATGGCAACCACAGCCTTAGTCTTGATGGGTACGAATCTGCCGCTGTCTGAGATATGCGCACCCATGGTACATACCGGATAGACGAAAGAGGTTCCGTAATGGAGCTTTAAGCGGTCGATCGGGTGATTGTTGTCGCTGACCCAGTATTGCGGATAATAATGCAGCATTGCAGCATCATAGCGTCCGCCGCCGCCGGAGCATCCCTCGAATAATATATCCGGGTGTGTCTTGATGATCTGATCCATCACGCGGTACAGACCAAGGATATAGCGGTGGTATACCTCGCCCTGTCTCTCGGCGGGCAGTTTGTTGGACCATATATCGGCAAGGGACCGGTTGATATCCCACTTGACGTAGAAGATGTTGGCATCGTCAAGAATCGCGTTGATGTTCTTGATCAGATAATCCTGTACATCCTGTCTGCTCATATCCAGAGCCATCTGGTTCCGGCTCCGGACGGCATGGCGGCCCGGGATCTGCATGGCCCAGTCCGGATGTGCCCGGTACAGGTCGCTGTCTTCGGAGACCATCTCTGGTTCAAACCAGATACCGAATTTCATATCCAGGTCGTTGATCTGTTCCACGAGCTTATGGAGCCCGCATTTGATCTTGTCTGTATTCACATACCAGTCGCCGAGTCCGCTGTTGTCGTCGTCACGTTTGCCGAACCACCCGTCGTCCATAACAAGCAGATCAACGCCCATATTCTTGGCGGCTTTGGCGATCTCGACCAGTTTCACATCGTCGAAATCCATGAATGCGGCTTCCCAGCTATTGATAAGGACCGGACGCTGGACTCTCTGTACAAACTTACTGTGACACAGGTTTGTCCGATAGAAATCATGGTACAGGTGAGAAAGGCCGGTAAATCCGTGTTCGGTAAATGCCATCACGACTTCCGGAGCTTCGAAGACCTCCTGCGGCTTCAATTCGTATACGAACTGCTTCGGATGGATACCCATCACAAGGCGAAGCTGGTCATACTGGTCAAGTTCGATCTCCGTCAGGAAATTACCGCTGTACATCAGGGAGAATCCGTAGCATTTGCCGTAATCTTCCGTGGCATCCCTGTCACATAAGATGACAAACGGATTCTGCTGATGGCTGGAAGAGCCGCGCACGCTTCCGATCGTATGGATGTGGTGTGTCATATGCTGGCGCTCCACCTGCCGTTCCTGTCCGTAGCGTCCCGGGAGGCTTACCAGATCGAAGCCCGCACCGTTCAAGAAGTCAAGGCAGACAGACATGATCTTCTTAAGATGAATGGGCGCGGTGCCGGAATTGACGACTTTCACGGATCTTGTGATGATATCGGCTTCCTCGAATACGCTGTAGAGCAGTATTACCTGGACATTGCTGACTTCATCGGTCAAAGTAACCTCCAGTGTATCAACTGTGTCTTCGGCAGCTGCAAATACACAGGGAAGAGTATCTAATTGGTATTTGCCGTCCTTGATCTTGAAATTAACCGTCTTGCCGTGGAAGGAGTAGCTTCCGTCGGAGTTGACCACTTCAATACTGGCGGTACGGAAATCCCCCTGCTGCTGTGTGCTGAATTCCTGAGGCTGTGCATCCAGCGAGAAGGTACGTGCGTTCCTGGATTCATAAGGGTTGCCGGAGAATCCCCGGTCATATTGCATGATCTGGTAGGACATATCCGTATCGCGGATAGACGGTCCATAGTAGAGATGAAGCAGATAATCCAGATTGCCAATCTTCATCTGATAAGATGTATGTCTCGTGTGTAAGGTGATGGTTTCTGATGATTCATTAAAAATAATTCCCATAGATCCTACTGTCCTCCTAAAAATTTCCATTTACCAAAAGTATAGCACGATTGGTCGGAATTTCATTTGGCATATTGGCAGAAAAAATCGGGAAATTTTAGTGTAGTTGGTATACTTTTGGGCGGATTGTTCAAAACTAGGGAGTGATATATTTTCCGGACGGAGGGGATAAAAGTGGTAGAGATGAGATCTATTTGGACTGAAAATACAGAGATGCCGCGATTCGAAAAGCTTACCGGGAACAGGAAGACGGACGTGCTGATCGTTGGCGGAGGGATGGCGGGGATTCTGTGCGCTTATTTTCTGGAGAAGGCGGGGGTGGATTATCTGCTGGCAGAGGGCAGGAGGATCGGTTCGGGGATTACAGGGAATACCACGGCGAAGATCACCTCGCAGCATGGGCTGATCTATCACAGACTGCTGGAAAAGGCAGGGGCGGAGCGGGCAAGGATGTATCTTGACGCCAACCAGGATGCCGTTCACAAGTTTGCCGGACTGTGCCGGAGAGTGGACTGCGACTATGAAGTCAAGCCGTCTTTCGTCTATTCCAGGAAGGATCGGAAGATATTAGAGAAAGAAGCGGAAGCATTGGCGCGGCTTGGATATCAGCCGCTTTTGACAGATCTGTGCGAGCTTCCCATCCATACGGCGGGGGCGGTCGGGTTCGTGGAACAGGCGCAGTTCCATCCGCTGAAATTCATAAGCGGGATTGCGCAGGGACTGCGTATATTCGAAGATACATTTATCAGAGAATTTACAGAGAATACGGCGCTTACGGAGGAGGGCAGCATCACCTTTGACCGGCTGATCTTCGCGACACATTTCCCCATAGATAATAAGCATGGAATGTATTACCTCAAGATGTACCAACATCGTTCGTATGTGATCGCGCTGAAGGACGCGCCCAAGCTTAAGGGAATGTATGTGGATGAGGCGAAGACGGGGCTGTCCTTAAGGAATTATAAGGATTATCTTCTGCTTGGCGGAGGCGCCCACAGAACCGGCAAGATCGGGGGAAACTGGGAAGAACTGAGGAATTATGCCAGGCTATATTATCCGAACCTGGATGAGAAATATTATTGGTCGGCGCAGGATTGTATGACGTTAGACGGGATACCTTATATCGGACAATATTCCAGAAGCATGCCGGACTGTTACACGGCGACAGGCTTCAACAAATGGGGCATGACATCCTCTATGGTATCGGCTTCGATCCTGACAGACCTGATCCTTGGGAAGGAGAATCCGTATGCCCCGGTTTTCTCTCCTTCGAGAAATATGATAAAGCCTCAGCTTTTTGTCAATGGGTATTCTGCGATCGTGAACTTGCTCACCATATCCGAGAAGCGCTGTCCGCATCTTGGCTGCGCCTTACAGTGGAACCGGGCTGAGCATTCCTGGGACTGTCCCTGCCATGGTTCGCGGTTCGACGGCTTCGGGAGGCTGCTGGATAATCCGGCGAACGGGGATCTGCGGTGACTATTTGCGGTGTACCAGGCCGGAACAATAGAAAAGACAGGCGCAGACAACGCCCAGATCTGTAATTGGGCCGCTGTCTGTTACCTGTCCGGGTATTGCGGTATTAACCAATCTTCTCGAAATCAGAAACTCCATGCTTGCAAAGCGGGCATACGAAATCGTCAGGAAGCTCGTCGCCTTCGTAGACGTAACCGCATACCACGCATACATAACCCTTCTTGCCTTCGGTGTCCGGCTTCGGCTTCACGTTGCTCTGGTAATAATTGTAGGTCATAGTCTCTACGTTGGAGATCACACGTGCTTCTGTGACGGTACAGATGAACATACCGTGTGTATCCAGGTCAACGTACTGTTCTACTTTCAGAGACATGAAGGAGTTGATATATCTTGGAAGGAATACCAATCCGTTGTCAGAGCGGAGCGGTGAGCAGCCGGCGAACTTATCCACAGTTCTTCCGCTCTGGAAACCGAAATTCTCAAATACTTTGAACGGTGCATCTGTAGACAGGCAGTTGATATTCATGATTCCGGTCTGCTTGATAATATGGTGCGAATAGTTATCCTTGTTGATGGTAACTGCAATCCGGTTCGGAGTGTTCGTAACCTGTGTCACGGTGTTGACGATCAGCCCGTTATCCTTCTTCCCGTCGTTGGAAGTGACAACATAGAGTCCGTATCCGATCTTGAACAGTGCGGTAAGGTCGTTCTTGTCAGCGGTCTCGTCATGCTGCGCCAGATAATTCTTACAGAATTCATCGGCCAGGGCATCTAACTGAGCGCTGCTCTCTTCGTTGAGCGCGGAGTGGATATGGACGGTGGTATCGGCGAAAGTCAGCTTCTTGCAGCCTTCTAACATCTGTTTCATGGTCTTGGCGGCAAGCGGCGCCCAGGATCCGTTCTCGATCAGACCTACGAAACGGTTCTGATAATTGCGCTCGGTCAGGTGCTCAATGAATTCCCTCATGAATGGGAAGATGTCGGCGTTGTAGGTCGTGGTGGCAAGGATCAGTTTGCCGTAGCGGAACGCGTCGGCCACTGCGCTTGACATATCGCATCGCGCCAGATCATATACTACAACCTGCGGGCAGCCTTTCACCCGGAGCTTGTCTGCCAGGGCTTCGACAGCTTTCCTGGTATTGCCGTATATGGAGGTGTAGGCAATGACGATTCCGGCCTCCTCCACATTATAAGAAGACCAGGTGTTATAGAGTCCAAGGTAATAACCTAAGTTCTCCTTCAATACCGGTCCGTGCAGCGGGCAGATGGTCTGGATGTCCAGGGTGGAGGCTTTCTTAAGGAGTCTCTGAACCTGTGCTCCGTATTTGCCTACGATCCCGATATAATAACGACGTGCTTCGTCCGCCCAGTCTTCGCTTACATCCAGGGCGCCGAATTTGCCGAATCCGTCAGCGGAGAACAGGACCTTCTCATAGCTGTCGTAAGTGACGATAACCTCCGGCCAGTGTACCATAGGAGCGGTGACAAAAGCCAGCTCGTGTCTGCCAAGATTGAGTGTGTCGCCTTCGGCAACAATGATCCGGCGATCCTCGAAATCTGTGCCGAAGAACTGCTTCATCATTACAAATGCCTTGGCGGAGGATACGATCTTGGTGTCCTTGTATACATTCATGAAGTTGGCTATGTTGGCAGAATGGTCAGGCTCCATGTGCTGTATGATCAGATAGTCAGGCTTGCGGGAACCGGTCGCGGCTTCAATGTTATCCAGCCATTCGTGAGTAAACCGGGCGTCGACCGTGTCCATTACAGCAATCTTCTCATCCATGATCACGTAAGAATTATAGGACATGCCGTTCTTGACTGCATATTGGCCTTCGAACAGATCTACTTCGTGGTCGTTCACGCCGGCGTATCTAATATCGTTTGAAATATCCATTGGTAATCACTCCTGTTCTTTTTGATTTCAGCTAATTATATCATATCAAAAAGCAAAATGCAAAAATACACGCGCATAGTGAAAAAAAAATCTATCTATGCTATAATAATTGAATTATAGTTGCAGAAAGGGGCATTTCCGATGGGGGATCATAGAAGATATATCTGTGCAGGTATGCTGGCACATGTCGATGCGGGGAAGACGACACTGTCCGAGGCGATCCTCTACCTTAGCGGAAGAATCCGCAAGCTTGGCCGGGTAGACCATAAGGACGCATATCTGGACACGAATGAACTGGAACGCAGCCGAGGAATTACCATCTTCTCAAAACAGGCGGTATGTGAGCTTGGCGATAGGCAGGTGACGCTTCTTGATACGCCGGGGCATGTGGATTTCTCTGCGGAGATGGAACGGACGCTCCAGGTACTTGATTATGGGATCCTCGTGATCAACGGTATGGACGGAGTACAGGGGCATACCCGGACGCTTTGGAATCTGCTTGAACGATATCAGATTCCTGTTTTTCTGTTTATCAATAAGATGGACCAGGAGGGAACGGACAAAGAGACGCTTCTTCAGACGCTGAAGAGCGAACTCAGCGGGGCATGTATTGATTTTGGCGGGGAGGACGGCGAGTTCTTTGAAGAATTGGCCATGTGTGAGGAGGCCGCGTTGGACGAGTATCTGGAGAGCGGCGGCTTGAAGGAAGAGACGATCATCCGTCTGATCGGGGAGAGGAAGGCGTATCCGTGTTATTTCGGATCGGCATTGAAGCTTAGCGGAGTGAAGGAATTCCTGGAAGGCTTCGGGTGTTATGCGAGGGAATGGAGAGGCGGACAGGGAGACTTTGGGGCGAAGGTATATAAGATAACCAGGGATGTGCAGGGGAATCGTCTGACCCATCTTAGAGTAACCCGCGGATGCCTTAAGGTGAAGGATATCTTATGTTCCGGCCCGGAAGCAGCCGAACAGTGGGAAGAGAAGGTCAACCAGATACGAATCTATTCCGGAGATAGATATGAGACGGTTCCGGAGGCGGAAGCTGGATGTATCTGCGCCGTGACAGGGCTTAGCCGTACATATCCGGGAGAGGGATTGGGTGCGGAGAAGGAATCGGGGACTCCGGTCTTAGAGCCTGTGCTGAATTACCGTATTCATCTGCCGGAAGGGTGTGATGCGCCGGTCATGCTTCGGAATCTCAGGCAATTGGAGGAGGAGGATCCGATGCTTAGGATCGTATGGAATGAAGAATTGGGCGAGATCTATGCACAGCTTATGGGCGCGGTGCAGACCGAAGTCCTGCAGAGCCTTATCCGGGAACGTTTCCACATAGAAGTATCCTTTGACGCGGGAAATATCGTATACAAGGAGACCATATCGAATACGGCAGAAGGCGTGGGGCATTATGAACCGCTTCGTCACTATGCGGAGGTACATCTGTTGTTAGAGCCGGGGGAGGCAGGCAGCGGAATCGTGCTGGATACGGATTGCAGCGAGGATGTACTGGACCGGAACTGGCAGCGTCTGGTGCTGACGCATCTTGCGGAGAAGGAACACCGCGGCGTACTGACCGGAGCGGCGGTCACGGATATGAAGATTACCCTGCTTGCAGGTCGGGCGCACCCAAAGCATACAGAAGGCGGGGACTTCCGGCAGGCGACGTACCGTGCCGTCAGACAAGGGCTGATGCAGGCGGGGAGCGTCCTGTTGGAGCCGTATTATGCATATCGTCTGGAGCTGCCGTCGGAGATGGTGGGACGCGCTATGACGGATATCCAGAAGATGTCCGGAGAATGTAAGGCGCCGGAGATCTTCGCAGACCGGTCGGTATTGACAGGGAAAGCGCCTGCAGCGGCTATGCGTGATTATCAGATGGAGGTCAACAGCTATACAAGAGGACAGGGGAAGCTTACCTGTACGTTCAAGGGATATGAACCGTGTCACAATGCAGAAGAGATCATAGAGGCGAAAGGGTATGACCCGGAACGGGACCTTGAGAACCCGGCAGGGTCTGTCTTCTGCGCTCATGGAGCCGGGTTTGCCGTGCCGTGGGATCAGGTGCCGGAGTATATGCATATCGAGAGCCAGCTTGAGAAGCGGATGAGGCAGCAGAAGACAGAAGCAGAGATACGCAGGGACGGAAGCGGTGCGGACAGACTGGGCAGGAGCCGTCAGACGAATCTTAGCCGGGAAGAGGAAAAAGAACTGGAAGAGATATTTATCCGGACCTATGGGAAGGTGGAGAGAAAGCTTCCGCCGTCTTCTAAGACGGTTGCCGGCGTCCCTAAGAAGACGCGGCACAGGAAGGAAGAAGAAGCAGTTATGGATTTCCTTCTGGTGGACGGTTATAATGTGATCTTTGCATGGGAAGACTTAAAGGAGCTGGCGAAGGTGAATATCGAGGCGGCGAGAAATAAGCTGACGGATATCCTGTGCAACTATCAGGGCTTCCGCAAATGCACGGTGATCCTGGTGTTTGACGCTTACAAGGTGGACGGTTATGCGTTGGAGATCCAGAAGTACCACAACATTCATATCGTGTATACGAAGGAGGCGGAGACGGCGGACCAGTATATCGAGAAGGTGGTCCACCACATCGGCAGAAAATATCACGTGACGGTGGTGACCTCCGACGGGGTGGAGCAGGTCGTTACCCTGGGACAGGGCGGCACGCTGATCTCTTCACGGGAATTCCGGGAAGAAGTGGAGCTTGTGAGACGGCAGATCCGGGAGGAATATGAGAGCAGGAGAGACAGAGGGAAGAACTATCTGTTTGACCATATGGATGAGAAAATGCAGGAAGATATGGAAAATATACGGCTTGGGAGAAAATAAACTTGACAATTCTTGCGGATTGGTCTAATATACTAACATATTTGTAGGATCATTCGAGAAAGGGAAGCAGATATGAGGACAACATTTCATCAGAATATGAATCAGAATATGATGATGACAGGCTGTGACAGCATGTGCATGATGTGCATGATGGACATGGCTTATTAGTGTATGCGTCTGATTATCTGATTTTTGACATACTATTGATCTTGGATAGAATGCGGGGAGCAGGTGCGGCGTGTACTTGTTCCCTTTTTTGTGGTTTCAAAGAATTAAGGAACTGAAAGTTCCTGAGGAGAGAGGAGAAGGGTCATGGCACAGATTGAAGTAAGACATCTGACGAAAATATTTACTTCAAAGGATGCGAAGGTTGATGCGTTGAAGGACATCAGCCTGGAGATTGAACAGGGAGATATCTATGGGATCATAGGTATGTCCGGTGCGGGTAAGAGTACGCTGGTACGGTGTCTGAATTACCTGGAGAAGCCGACCAAAGGAGCGGTTCTGGTAGACGGCAAGGAATTGGGGGCGATGTCAGAGAAGGAGCTTCTGAAGCAGCGTAAGGATATCGCGATGATTTTCCAGCATTTCAATCTGCTGATGCAGAAGAATGTGGTAGATAATGTAAGCTTTCCGCTTCTGATCCAGGGCGTTAAGAAGAAAGAAGCGCGCAGGAAGGCCAAAGAACTGCTTGGAATCGTAGGGCTTGAGGAGAAGGAACAGTCCTATCCGGCACAGCTTTCCGGAGGACAGAAGCAGAGAGTCGCCATAGCAAGGGCGCTGGCGTCTGATCCGAGGATCCTCCTGTGCGACGAGGCGACCAGTGCGCTGGACCCACAGACAACGGCGTCCATCCTGGATCTTTTGAAGGATATCAATCAGCGTTTTGGGATCACGATCGTGATCATCACCCATCAGATGTCTGTGATCCGCAAGATCTGCAGCCATGTGGCGATCATGGCTCAGGGAGAGATCAAGGAGCATGGCCTGGTAGAAGAGATCTTCAGTCATCCCAAGACCAGGGAGGCGAGAGAGCTGATCTTGAAGGATTCGGACGGGGAGCATGGGGATCATGCCGGCAGGACGCAGGACAGACTGATGGAGTCGAAGAAGATCCGGATCGTGTTCTCGGAGAATTCTTCGTTTGAACCGGTGATCGCCAATATGGTGCTGAAGACGGGCAGACCGGTCAATATCCTGCGGGCAGATACCAAGAACGTAGGAGGGATCGCCAAGGGTGAGATGATCCTTGGGCTTCCGGATGATGAGAAGCTTCAGAGAGAGATTGAGGATTATATAACAGAAAGAGGACTGGAGATCGAGGAGGTGACGGGAGATGTTTAGCAGTGAGGTAATACAGATGTTGATACAGGGAATCGGGGAGACGTTATATATGACGCTTGCGTCGACCCTGTTTGGATATCTGTTTGGTCTTCCTATGGGAATCCTGCTGACCATATCAGATAAGGAAGGGATCAAGCCCAATTGGGTGCTCTATAAGGTACTGGACGTGATCGCGAACATTGTAAGAAGCGTGCCGTTCCTGATCCTGCTGATCGTGCTGATCCCATTTACGAGAATGATCGTGGGGAAGAGCTACGGTTCGACGGCGACGATCGTGCCCCTTGTGGCTGCTGCGGTTCCGTACATAGCCCGTATGGTGGAATCTTCCCTCAGGGAGGTGGACGCGGGAGTGATCGAGGCGGCAAGGTCCATGGGCGCTTCCACATTTACCATAGTGACGAAGGTACTGTTGGTGGAGGCAAGGACCTCCCTGATCGTGGGAGTGACCATCACGCTTGGGACGATACTAGGATATTCGGCAATGGCAGGGACCGTGGGCGGAGGCGGACTTGGAGATATTGCGATCCGTTACGGATACCATCGGTATGAGGCTGACATCATGGTAGTTACGGTGGTGCTCCTGATCCTTCTGGTGCAAATATTCCAGACAATTGGTATGAAATTGTCTGTTCATCTTGATAAAAGGAAATAAAAACATAACGAAAAAGGAGGAAATGTATTATGAAGAGAAGATTATTGACAGTATTGCTGGCGGGAGTATTGGCAGCGGCGCTTACAGGCTGCGGCGGTTCGGATAAGGG
>CANDQP010000023.1 GCA_947388185.1 uncultured Dorea sp.
TGACCCTCTGCTTGTAAGGCAGATGCTCTCCCAGCTGAGCTAAGATCCCATATTTGCGAAGCTCTTATCTCGAACCTGCTTTGCTATTATACTATTAGAATACATATTTTGTCAACACCTTTTTACAATTTTTTCAATCTTTTTTTATCACATTTTATTGTGTAAAAAAACCGGCAATTAATGCCTTATTTTGACCGAAAAATAATGTGATTTTTAATAGAAATTGCCTCGAAACACTTTACTCTTTTGCCAAGGAATGATATCTTTATTATAAGCAAAAAGTTAAAACTACATTATATTATGGAGGTTGTTTATTATGGCAAGAAGAAAGGTAGAAGAAAAGAATTACCCTGAATTAATTGAAGCAGCAGAGGAGAGAATCGCATCATTATCTGCTGAATTAAAACAAGAAAAAGCGAACCTAAAGCAACTGAAAAAAGATCAGATCCGTTACGATGCAATGGTTGAAAAACAACAGAAACAAGCCGAGATCCAGAAAGCTGCCGAGCTGCTCGTTGCTTCCGGAAAAAGCTTAGAAGAGATCGAAGAATTTTTAGCAAATTAAACGATATAATATAGCCTGCCATGAGACGAACAAGTTCAAGGCAGGCTTATTTTATGTCTTAATATCAATCTTAATATCAATCTGTTTCAGAGCTTTCTATACGATCCCCTGTGCCGTCATAGCGTCTACAACCTTCTCAAATCCGGCAATATTAGCCCCGACAACATAATTGCCCTTCGCGCCGTAACGCTCTGCTGCATCCACCATATTATGGCAGATATTGACCATGATTCCCTTAAGTTTCGCGTCCACTTCCTCGAAGGTCCAGCTCAAACGCTCGCTGTTCTGTGACATCTCAAGCGCAGATGTCGCAACACCGCCGGCATTCGCCGCTTTCCCAGGTGCAAAGATAACGCCGTGCTGCTGCAGGTACTCGGTTGCCTCCAACGTAGTAGGCATGTTCGCGCCCTCCGCTACGATCGTGCAGCCATTCTCTACAAGCATCTTCGCGTCTTCAATATGGAGCTCATTCTGCGTCGCACATGGAAGCGCTACGTCTACTTTCACGGACCATACTCCGCGTCCCTCATGATACTCGGAATTCGGACGATATTTCTTATACTCAGTAAGCCTTGCACGGTTCACTTCTTTGATCTCCTTAAGCGCTGCCACGTCGATTCCTTCCGGATCATAGACCCATCCGGTAGAATCACTGGCCGTAACTACCTTCGCGCCTAACTGCTGTGCCTTCTGCGTCGCGTAGATCGCAACATTACCGGAACCAGAGATCGCAACCGTCTTGCCTGCAAGCTCCTTGCCGTTGATCTTCAGAAGCTCTTCTGTCAGATATAACAGACCATATCCGGTTGCCTCTGTTCTTGCAAGGGAACCGCCGTAGCTTAAGCCCTTGCCTGTAAGTACACCCTCGTATACACCGCGGATCCTCTTATACTGACCGAACATATAGCCGATCTCTCTGGCGCCTGTTCCGATATCACCTGCCGGAACGTCTGTATCCGCACCGATATATTTGCAGAGCTCTGTCATGAAGCTCTGGCAGAACGCCATAACTTCTCTGTCTGATTTGCCCTTCGGATCGAAGTCAGATCCGCCCTTTCCTCCGCCGATCGGAAGGCCGGTCAACGAGTTCTTGAATATCTGTTCAAAACCAAGGAACTTGATGATTCCAAGATTCACAGACGGATGAAGGCGCAATCCTCCTTTGTACGGACCGATCGCACTGTTAAACTGTACACGGTAACCGGTATTCACCTGAACCTGACCGTTGTCATCCACCCACGGTACGCGGAACTTCAACTGTCTCTCAGGCTCTACCAGTCTCTCCAGCAGGGCGTCTTTTCTGAACTTCTCTTCATTGGCCTCAACTACTACCCTTAATGATTCTAATACTTCTTTTACTGCCTGGTGGAATTCCGGTTCGGCAGGATTCTTCGCCACTACTCTTTCCAGGACTTCATCAACATATGACATAGCTTGCTACCTCCTAAAATTATTTCTCTCATATTTTAAAGGATTTTGGGGCAGAACACAAGGTTTTTTTCAAGGTTTTCTGATTTTTTTGCAATTTTACTTTTCTTTTCCTTCATTTTTATTCAAAATTTATAGAAAATGCAGGAGATTCTTTCGAATATCCTGCAATAGAGTGCCCTCTAAAATTCATTTCCATGCTATGCCAACTGTCTGATACAGTCAATCATATGTGTATAGTCCTTCTTCACCTGCTCTAAGAGCGGTTCCATATCCTCACTGTAATCCTGTGCATTCCTCAGTCTCTCCGCAAGCTCGGATGCAGACTGGAATAATGGTGTCAGAGACAAATTCTGGCACACTCCCTTTAACGTATGCGCCGCCCTGAACGCCTCACTCATATCCTTCGACGCAACCGAATTCTCAAGCAGCTCGTAGCTCTTGTCATCCAGAAGCTTCAGTACAAACTTCTGAACTCTCTCATCCTTCCTGAGACGTCCCATCACATCATCATAATCTGCCCCTATCGCTTCATAACATTCCTTTACCGTCATTGTACATCTCCTCCTGTTAATTCGTTTTTATAAAAACAATAATTATTCCTTCCGCCTCGTTTCACCTTATACAGGGCCTTATCCGCCATATGGAACAGGGCATCATAATCTCCGCCGCACTCTTTCGCATCAGCGACACCCATGCTCACGCTGATCGGGAATTCCTTATACTGGCTGCACAGCAGATGAAAGATTCGCTTCACCAGAGGCTCCATCTCATCCTTATACGGCATAAAGAGCAGGAACTCATCTCCGCCCATCCGGCAGATGATATCAAAGCTTCTGGTATTGCGCTTCATAATATCCGCCACATACTTAAGCACTTCATCGCCAAACAGATGTCCGTATGTATCATTGGCCTGCTTGAAATGATCCAGGTCAAACACGATCAGAACATACTTCTTCTCGGTATCTCTGGACAGGATCGCTTCAATCTGCGTCTTCGCCGTCTTATGGTTCAGAAGACCAGTCAGGGAATCATGGGCCGCCATAACCTGCAGATGATTCATCTTCTCCAGCTCGTCATGGATATCCACAATTTTACCGATGGCTCCGGAGAATTCCGGCGGCTCCCAGGACGACCACATAGACCTGGCGATGACCTTGCTCCATCTCTCATGCCCATTAATGTTCAGGAGATATTTCTCCTCGATCACAGGATCATCCGGAGTCGAGTTCTCAAGCTTCTCAAGCAGATGCAGGAAATCGCCCTCCGCAAATACCGAAGTAGCAAAAGCCTCCGTCTTCGGGTTCAAAAATGTCTCCGGCATGTTCAGGTATTTTGCTCCCCACTCGGAGAGGATCAGCATCTCCGGGGTCACTGTGTATTCAAACTGGATCTCCTGGGACAGCTCCGCGAAGAACTTATACTTCACTCTCTCATGCTCCAGAAGCTTGAATGTCCTGTCGGAAACTTCCACTTCGCCGCTCTCGATCATCTGCTCCACTGCATCCAGAGCTTCCTCCTGGAAATTCTGTCCTTCTGACCGTGCAAGCTCTTCCTTAAGGTCTGCCGAAGTCTCTCTGAGACAATTCATAAGAACCGGGTTAAACACTCCGCATTCGCCGTTCAAGATCATCTCAACCGCCTTCTCATGGGAATACGCAGCCTTATACACACGCTTGCTGGTCAGCGCGTCATATACGTCCGCCAACGCCACTACCTGCGCCGCAATTGGGATCTCATCCCCCTTAAGTCTGTCCGGATACCCTCTTCCGTCGTAGCGCTCATGATGCCAGCGGCAGATCTGATATCCCATCTGGATCAGCGGTTCATTCTCACGCAGCGGGATATCCTGCAGCAATCTTGCGCCCTCTAACGCGTGTCCCTTCATGATCTCATATTCTTCATCCGTAAAACGTCCCGGCTTGTTCAGAACCTCCGTGGGAATGGAGATCTTACCGATATCATGGAGCGCGGACGCATTGCAGATCAGATAGATATCCTCCTGGGAAAGCCCGTATTCTCCCTGCTCGATCAGCCATTTGAGGAAAAACTCTGTCAAAGTTCTGATATGGAGTACATGGAGGCCGCTCTCCCCGTTACGGAACTCGACAATATTAGACAAGATCTCGATCATCAGCTTATTGTCATTTTCCTTCTCCATGATCTGGTTCGTGACCATATGGGTAAGTTCCTTTTGTTTGGAAAAAAGAAGGATCGTATTGACCACCCTGCGCCGGACGGTCTGTTCATCAAAGGGTCTGTTGATGTAATCCTGAACGCCAAGCTCATATGCCCTGTCTATATATGCCGGAACGGTCTCCGCCGATATCATGATCACCGGGATATCCTTGATCCAGTCATTCTTATTCATAACCTCCAGCGTCTCAAAGCCATCCATCACAGGCATCATGATATCCAGAAGCATCAGGGAGATCTCCTGCTCCTGCTCGTGCAGGATCGCAGAAGCCTCCAGCCCGTTCTCTGCCTCAATGATCTCATACTCATTAGAGAGCATATCTGACAGCAGGGCACGGTTGATCTCTGAATCGTCAACAATCAAAATCTTCTTTTTTTCGAAAACATTTTTATTTCTGCTCATTTATACCTCTTTCTAACATCCATTATTACAATTATGTCAAATACCTTCTCAAAAGCTTCATAAGCTTCTGGATATCGATCGGCTTCGCCACATGCTCATTCATGCCGCACTCAAGACACCTCTGGATATCCTCTGAGAAGGCATCTGCCGTCATAGCAATGATCGGAAGATCCGCATCCGGCCGTTCAAGGGCTCTCAGCGCTTTCGCCGCCTCATAACCGTTCATTACCGGCATCCTGATATCCATAAGGACCGCATCATAGTAGCCAGGCTCGGACTGTCTGAACATATCCACACATATCTGTCCATTCTCCGCCCACTCCACCTCAAAACCGGCATCTGTAAGGATATCCTCCGCGATCTCCCAGTTCAGTTCATTATCTTCTGCCAACAGAATACGAAGGCCCTCAAACTTCTGTATCTCCTCCTCTCTCTTCTCTTCCTCAAAGCCTCCTTCCATATATCGGCTTAAGCCCAGATAAAGGTTCGATTTGAACAATGGCTTGGAGATAAACCCTTGCGCCCCGACGGCACGCGCCTCATCCTCAATATCACTCCAATCATAAGCAGAGATGATCAAGATCGGAAGGTCATCCCCTACGATCTTCCTGATCTCCCGGGCTGTATCAAGACCGTTCATATCCGGCATCTTCCAATCCAACAGCACGATCTCATACTCCGTGTGCTTCCTGTGATGCTCTTCTATCATCTGCAGCGCCTTGCGGCCGCTCAGCGCCCAGTCTGCCTGTACGCCTATCTCCTTCAAGGCAGACGCCGCACTGAAACACAGATCCTCATTATTATCCACTACCAGGAGCCGCCAAGGCGGGAGAACCATCTCTTCTTCCTCGATCGTTGCCTTCTCCATATCCAGGATCACATGGAATTCACTTCCCTCGCCCTGCCTGCTGTTCACTTCGATGGTACCGCCCATCATATCCACGATCACCTTCGTGATGGACATCCCAAGTCCGGTACCCTCTATCTTCTGTACCTTCATGTCTTCCCTTGAGAATGTATCGAATATCCTCTTCTGGAACTCTTCGGACATACCGATTCCGTTATCCTTCACCCGGAAATGGCACCTCACATGCGTATCTCCTACCGGTGAATCCTCCTGGGTCAGGTAGACATTGATCCTTCCCTCCGCGGGGGTGAATTTGACAGCATTGGACAGGAGATTGATCAATATCTGGTTCAGACGCACGCCGTCACAGCAGACCGTCTCTGTCAGGATATTCTGGATAAATATGTCAAAATGCTGATTCTTCTCCTTGATCTGAGGCTGAACGATATTGACAAGCGCCTCCATCACTTCCCGCAGGGAGAGGATATCCGTATTCAGCGTCAGCTTCCCGCTCTCGATCTTCGACATATCCAGGACATCATTGATCAGTCCAAGCAAATGACGGCTGGAGAGAGAGATCTTCTTCAGACAGTCCTGTACGCGCAGCGAATCATCCACATTCGCCATCGCGATCGCAGTCATACCCACGATACCGTTCATCGGCGTTCGGATATCGTGGCTCATACTGGACAAGAATTCACTCTTAGCCTGATTCGCCCTGAACGCACGCTTCTCTGCCCGTTCAAGCTCTCTTAACTGCTGCTGCGTAAGCTTGTAATACAGGATAAAGATCACTCCCACCGCAAGCAGGATCACGCCGCAGGCCGCCAATATCAATATCTGCTGCTGGCTGTTCAGAGTCACGATCGCATCATCCAGTATCCCATAAGGCATGACAGATACCAGATACCAGTCCGTGGCAGAAAGCGGGGCGCAATATAGATGCTGATGGATTCCGTTCGTATCCTCCAACAGCGCTGAATAATCCTCCTTGTTATCTATCGCCGTCTTCAATTCGTCCGCATACTGATCCGGCGCATTTGGATTCTCTAACGAGATCGTCTCTTCGAGACGCGAAAAGTAATTATCACGAAATGCATCCCCAGACCGAACTACGAATTCTCCGTCCTTACGGATAATATGTGAATAGACCATAGAGCTGTCTCCCTCAAGGACAAGCGCATCCTCCAGATAAGACATCTGTATCCCCGCCACTATCACATCACTGGTCTTACCGTCCTTCATCGGATAAGCCGCGTCAACCATCATCAAAAGCAGCTTCTCATCGCTCTCATTATATCCGCTTGTGATGAACTTCTCATCATCCGAAATGACATCCTGGAATTCTTCCTCACTCAAGAATCTCACCGATTCTCCGTAGATCGTCTCACATCCGCCGTCCTTCCGGTAAAGGCCAAGATGCTTAAACTCTCTGATATCCGCACTGAGAGCCAGTTCCTCTATCATCTCCGTACCATAGCTGACCGATTCCGGAGGTGTACGCCTGATCAGCGCCTCCACACGCGAAACCTGCAGGTTGATGACCGCATCAAACTTCTGCTGCAGCTGCGTGCTCATCTCGGACATATAGAGTGTACCTACTTCATTGATCGCATCATGGCTCTTCCCCCCCATCACCGATCCAAGCCAGACGAAAATGACGATGCACAACACCACCAGACAACTGACGCTGGTAAGCAAAAACTTCTTTGTATTATTAAACATCTTTTATCCCCCTTGTGTTTGATTAATACGCTACCTCAGCAAACATACGCTTTCTATCTCCACAATAATCTATAGCAAAAATAAAGCCAACATCAATATTGCCTACGTTGCCCTGCATTCATTATAAACAATCTCATCTGTGAAATCAATTCATTTCTGAAATTTCTCTATAGCGGCAAATACTTTCCCACGTTTCCCCAAATTGTGATTGCAAATCATACATCCGCGTGATAAAATTAATTCAGTTACACGGTACTTCTATAAGGAGGAGTTTTTACAGTTATGATATTAAAGAGTTGCAACACATGTATTATTTACGGGTCGGATTCAGACGTTGTAGTGAGGGCACGGGTAAGAACAGTAGACGATAAGATTACCCTGCATTTTGATGATAATAATGAACTGGGAACCAAGACAGACCGGCTCCAGGTAGATTTCTGTGACAGCCAGGTAGGTTATATCAAGACCTTCTGTGAACTTGAGATCCGCAAGAACGAGGATCCCTATGTATTAGAGCCGTGGACGGCCGACTGTAAGATCTTAGAGATGATCCAGGTTCTGCAGCGCCAGAAGGAGCTGCGCGTAAGGATGGTCAAGGAGGTGAATTTCATCTCCCTGAAGCATGGCCGGTTCAGCGGAGTCATCCAGAATATCAGTGTAGGCGGTCTCTACATGACTACGAAGACCCGTCTTGACCTGGATGAAGAATTTGAATTTGAATACTGCTTTATGAAGAAGAACCAGGAAGTACGGGCCAAGATCCTGCGCGAGACCATCATCCGCGAGAACCACTATGGTTACGGCTGCCAGTTCGTCGACCAGTCCAAGGGCGCTGAACGGGATATCCGCCAGTACGTCTACAGGCAGCAGTTGAATAAAGCCTGGTAGACGCTTGATAATGACAGATCATCGTACATCTTAGTTACATATACATTTCTATATAAGGGGCTGCCGGGAATATTCACCGGCAGCCCCTTATATACTGAACGTCAGATAAATCTGCCGCGAGTATCACATATCTTACTTAAAATATTCAACACCTGATTCGAAGATCTGAAGATCCTGTTCCCCGTATATATTCACTGCCACAGACCTTGCACGTCTCTCGGAATGAGCCATCTTGCCAAATACCCTTCCGTCCGGGCTCGTGATACCCTCGATCGCACAGTAAGAGCCATTCACATTCCACTCTTCGTCCATCGTGATATTGCCTGCCGGATCGCAATACTGGGTCGCTACCTGTCCGTTCGCAAAAAGCTTATCGATCCATTCGCCGTTCGCAACAAATCTTCCCTCTCCGTGAGAAGCCGGATTCGTATAGACTCCGCCAAGCTTCGCCTTTTGAAGCCACGGCGACTTGTTGGTGACCACTTTCGTATATACCATCTTCGAGATATGGCGTCCGATCGTATTATAGGTCAGCGTCGGAGACGCCTCATCCTGACCGGTGATCATACCGTTCGGAACCAGCCCCAGCTTCACCAGAGTCTGGAATCCGTTACAGATACCCAGCACAAGTCCGTCCCGTTCTCTTAACAGCCGTTCCACTGCTTCCTTCATCTTCGCATTCTGGAACGCAGTCGCAAAGAACTTGGCAGAACCGTCCGGCTCATCGCCTGCACTGAATCCGCCCGGGAACATGATGATCTGTGACTGATCAATGGCCTGTTCGAACACGCTCACTGAATCGAGAATATCCTCTGCATTCAGGTTCCTGAATACCTTGACAATCGTCTTCGCCCCGGCTCTCTCAAATGCCCTGGCGCTGTCATACTCACAGTTGGTTCCCGGGAATA
The DNA here is from genome assembly GCA_947388185.1 of uncultured Dorea sp. Classification (GTDB taxonomy): domain Bacteria; phylum Bacillota; class Clostridia; order Lachnospirales; family Lachnospiraceae; genus Sporofaciens. Next base: position 8,961 of record CANDQP010000023.1, read on the forward strand.
CCGGGATAAATACTGTAGGCTGTCCGATCTTATGAGCACAGATATGGATATCCTTCGTCTCATACAGGCCTTTCTCGATCTTCTCCTCTTGCCCCTGGGCCTTGGAATTCGTCGGGAACACCTTCTCAAGCGGCTCCTTCCATGCTGCCTCTGCCTCTTCCATTGCAATCGAAATATCTCTGTAGGAAAGCACCGGTTCATCCAGCACCTCACCGATCACCGTATAAGTGATCTGAAGCTGTCCAACCTTCTCTGACGGTACCTCCGCGATAATGTCACCGAATGCAGGCACAAACAGATCCCTCTCATCCACATTATGCTCGATCTTAACACCCATCCGGTTACCGAAAGCCATCTTGCTGACAGCTGCAGCAATGCCGTGCCGATCCAGCGCATAGGCCGACAAGATCCTGCCCTCACGGATATCCTGTGTGAACTTCCCGTACTGCTCCATCACCTTCTCATAGACCGGAATATCGTACTCATCCGTCATCGTGCGCAGCCAGATCAGCTTACTTCCCGCCTTCTTAAGCTCCGGCGTAATGATCTCCTTCTCTCTGGCCACATCTACTGCAAATGACACCAGTGTCGGCGGAACATCAATATCCTCGAAAGTCCCGGACATACTGTCTTTCCCGCCGATCGACGGCAGTCCAAAGCCAAGCTGGGCATTGTAAGCGCCTAAGAGAGCCGCGAAGGGCTGGCTCCATCTGTGCGGATCCTCCGTCATGCGCCGGAAGTATTCCTGGAAAGTAAAACGGATCTTACTGCAGTCGCCGCCGGCTGCCGCAATCTTCGCAACCGACTCTGTCACCGCGTATACCGCACCATGATAAGGACTCCAGTCAGACAGATAAGGATCAAATCCGTAGCTCATCATAGTCACCGTGACACAGTCGCCGCTAAGCACCGGAAGCTTCGCAACCATAGTCTGTGTCTCTGTCGTCTGATATCTGCCGCCGTGAGGCATGAATACGGACGCCGCCCCAATGGAACCGTCGAACATCTCTACAAGACCTTTCTGGGAGCATACATTCAGATCGCTTAATGTGCTCATCCATCTCGCTCTCACATCCGGGATCTCTTCTCTTACAAGGATACTGTCTTTTCTGTCCGGAATATCTACAGCAACCTCCGTCTCCTGATGCGCCCCGTTGGTATCCAGGAAAGCACGCGAGAGATTCACGATCTCTTTGCCTCTCCAGGACAGCACAAGCCTTGGTTCCTCCGTCACAACCGCAACACAGGTCGCCTCCAAGTTCTCCTCTCTGGCATATCCCATGAAGGTATCTACATCCTTAGGATCTACCACGACTGCCATACGCTCCTGAGATTCGGAGATCGCAATCTCCGTCCCGTCAAGGCCGGCATATTTCTTAGGCACCTTGTCCAGATCCACCTTAAGGCCGTCCGCCAGTTCTCCGATCGCAACCGAGACTCCGCCTGCGCCGAAATCATTACATTTCTTGATCAGGCTGCTGACTTCCTCCCTCCGGAACAAACGCTGTATCTTGCGTTCCGTCGGCGGATTGCCCTTCTGTACCTCTGCGCCGCAGGTCTTCGTAGATTCCTCCGTATGCACCTTGGAGGAGCCGGTCGCGCCGCCGCAGCCGTCTCTCCCGGTACGTCCGCCAAGCAGGATGATGATATCCCCCGGATCAGACGTCTCACGGATCACCGCCCGTCTCGGAGCAGCTCCCAGTACCGCGCCGATCTCCATACGCTTCGCCACATAATTCGGGTGATAGATCTCCTTCACCATCCCCGTAGCAAGACCGATCTGGTTACCATACGAACTATAGCCGTGGGCCGCCTCGCGGACCAGCTTCTTCTGCGGAAGCTTCCCCTTCATGGTATCCCTGACTGATACGGTCGGATCTGCCGCCCCTGTTACACGCATGGCCTGATATACATATGTACGTCCTGACAGCGGATCACGGATCGCACCGCCAAGACAGGTAGCCGCACCGCCGAAAGGCTCGATCTCCGTTGGATGGTTATGCGTCTCGTTCTTGAAATTCACAAGCCACTCTTCCTCTATACCGTCTACCTCAACCGGCACAACGATGCTGCAGGCATTGATCTCATCCGACTCCTCCTGATCTGTAAGCTTCCCTTCTCTCTTAAGCTTACGCATCGCCATAAGCGCCAGATCCATCAGGCACACGAACTTGTCTTCCCTTCCCTTAAAGATCTCGCTGTGATCCTCAAGATACTGCCTGTAAGTATCTTCAATCGGCTTCTTATAGTCCCCTTCCCCAAAGGACACCTTCGTAAGCTCTGTCGAAAACGTTGTATGACGGCAGTGGTCAGACCAGTATGTATCCAGCACACGGATCTCCGTCATGGAAGGATCCCTCTTCTCTTCCCCTTCAAAATACTTCTGAATATGCTGGAAATCCTTAAAAGTCATGGCAAGTCCCAGAGAATCATACAGCGTCTTAAGCTTCTCTTCTTCCATATCCTTGAAACCGTCAAAAATGATCACATCCTCCGGCTCGTCGAATCTCGCCGCCAGAGTATCAGGCTTCTCCATCCCGGTCTCCCTGGAATCCACCGGATTAATGCAGTGTGCTTTGATCACGTCAAACTCTTCGTCAGAGATCTCTCCGTCCGTTCCCTGGATCACATAAGTAGTCGCCGTCTGGATCACCGGCTGCTCGTCTTCCTTGATAAACTGTACACACTGAACAGCAGAATCTGCCCTCTGATCAAACTGTCCCGGCAAAAATTCTACAGAGAATACTCTGCTCCCCTGTGCGGCCGGGAACTCTTCATGATACAGCATATCCACCGGAGGTTCCGCAAATACACCGTTACACGCCTTCTCAAATGTCTCATCGGATATATTCTCCACATCATACCGGATCAGCACCCTTACGTCCGCCACATCCTTGATCCCGAGATAACTTCCGATCTCCTGCTTCAAGTCCTGAGCCTGTACCCCAAATCCTTCTTTCTTCTCCACGTATACTCGTCTAACACCACTCATAATTCATCCTCCATACCTGATATCTTCTGTTCACTGGTAACATTGTACCACAAATCTATCAACTATTCCAACAATATATACCCAATGTCAGTAACACCATCATCAGCGCCGGGACATCCGGATCACCGCAAACATGAGTCCCCCCACCGCAAGCAGCATCCCCACAAACGTCATCCCAATACGGATCACCATATCAAAAAAGAACCCCTCCGGCAGCATGCGGATCATATAATCCTCACTCGGATTGAACATCCACAGGTCGTTGGTGAAAAAGATCTCATGAAAGATCGTAAAACATCTGGTAAAATCTATAGAAAACGCTGCCGCCAGCAACAGGATCACCACAAGCAGAATCCCCAGGGCCCAGAGATACGCCCTGGGAAGCAGACGCTTCCAGTCTGTCTTCGCGATGATAAGGCCGGCGATCAGAAAGAACGCTGCCGCAGCGCACAGATTCCGAAGCTTAAGCCCTCCAAGGAACAGATTCCTCACATCCGCCATATGAAGCCGATCCTGCTCGTTAAAGAAATCCTGTGTCTGTCCGTCCACATCCGTCACTATCGACAACTCTTCCTCTCTTCCGATCAGATAATCCATCATATAGACTGTCACTTCCATCACATCCTCAAGCTCCATAGCAAGCGGCCCCGTCACCTTATACTTCTCATACTCCTTCTCATAGAACCGATAATCCGGATCACCATAGATCACCGCCTGGAAGCTGGTGAGTAGCATGGACATAATGAGAAGAACCATGGCAAAAGACGCCGCCGTCACAGGCAGCACAGTCCTGCCGTCAATACTCCCGCTTCTCTTTCTCATCTATATTCCTCCATTCCAGAATTCCTGCACTTTCTGAGATACATTTCTTGCCGTGCAGAGTTCGTATTCCTTCCACTCCCTGGGAAATGTCTCCCGATATCTTACGTCAAGAAATCTCTCATCCAGCAGAAGAACTACCCCTCTGTCCTCATCTGTACGGATCACCCTCCCGGCTGACTGCAGCACCTTGTTCATTCCCGGATAGAGATAGGCATAATCAAACCCCCGCAGCCCCTGCGAATCAAAATATGTCTTCAGCAGCTCTCTCTCCGTACAGACTTGGGGGAGCCCTGTACCTACGACCATAGCTCCGATCAGCTTATCCTCTGCCAGATCAATCCCTTCAGAGAAAATCCCGCCCAATACGCAGAACCCGATCAGGCTGTGCTCCTTCGCCTCTTCAAAATTCTCAAGAAAGATCTCCCTTGCCTCCTCCGACATATACTGGGACTGCATCACATATTCGATCTCTTCTTCGGCATCCTCCTTCAGCATCTCAAGAAATTCCTCATAGACTTCCTCCATGAAACGATAAGAGGGAAAAAATGCCAAATAATTCCCAGCCTTCGCACGTGCCGTCTCTATAAGATACCTGGCATACCGCTCATACATCTCTTTCCCGCGTCTGGTATATTTGGTACTGACGTCCGCGCCGATCAGAAGCTTACGCTTCTTCGCATCAAACGGGGATTCTGCATAGATCGCATAATCATCTTTGACCGTACTGAGAAGCTTCTTATAATAATGGATTGGAAGCAGGGTCGCAGAAAAGAACACCGTACTGTTCCCCTTATCCAGAAACTCCTGCAGGCACCTGGCAGGATTGACGCAGAAAAGCTGCAGTTTAAACCTTCCCGTATCTTCAAGCTCTGAATAGATCATGTAATTCTCATCCAGCTTATCATGAATACTTACAAACATCCTTACAGAAAAATACAGGTCCAGCACTTCCCTGCGTATCTCCTCCTCCCGGCATTCTTCCAGATACCGTTCCATCTCCGCCATCAGCGACACCAATCTCAGATAGATATGGGATACGCTGTTCAAGACTTGATAATCCCCGCACTCCCTCTTCAGAGCAAGGAGCTGCTTATTACACGCACTGATCTTCCTTACAAGCTTCGCATCCCTGTGTCCTAATATCCTCTTAAGCTTCAAGAAATCTTCTTTGCAGATCTCGGCGCTGTACATCTTCCTTCCGCGTTCCACCAGATTGTGCGCCTCATCGATCAGGAAGAGATATTCTCCTTTGTTACCCTCGCCAAAGAACCGCCGCAGATGTGCATTGGGATCAAACACATAGTTATAGTCACAGATAATTGCATCCACCCAGAGGGAAACATCCAGGCTCATCTCATGGGGACATACCTTCCACTTCCTCGCCTGTTCTACAAGTATCTCCCGGCTCATCTCATCCGAAGCAGTGATCAGCTCATATACCGCATCATTCACCCTGTCATAATGCCCCTTTGCATAAGGGCAGGCATCCGGATTACATTCCGTCTCTTCACAGAAACAGATCTTCTCCTTCGCTGTGAGAACGATCACTTTCATACGCAGGCACTGCTCCCTTAATGTATCAAACGCCTGCCATGCAACCGTCCGCGTGATGGTCTTCGCCGTCAGGTAAAAGATCTTCTCCCCAAGACCCTCCCCAATCGCCTTCACAGCCGGAAACACCGTCGAAATCGTCTTCCCAACTCCGGTAGGCGCCTGTATAAACAGCTTCTTCCTGCGCAGGATCGTCCGATACACAGATTCCGCCAGCCTCTTCTGCCCTTCCCTGTATTCAAATGGAAATACAATCTTCCGGATCGAATCATTCCTCTTCTTCTTCCACTCGATCTGATATCCGGCCCACTTCTCATACTGTCCTATAATACCGAAGAACCATTCCTTGAGCACCTCATAGGAATAGACGCTCTGAAAACGTCTGATCTCCTCCGTATCCATATTGCAGTATGTCATCTGTACACCGATCTCTTCAAGCTTATGGACATCCGCATAGATAAACGCATAGCATTTGGCCTGCGCCAGATGGACCGGTACCGGCTCCAACAGGAACTCCAGATCTCTGAAAATACCTTTGATCTCATCGATCACAATCCCTTCCGGGCATTCGATCACACCATCGGCGCGCCCCTCCACAGACAGCACAAAGCCCTTACATGCCGCCTCATACTTCAACGGCACCTCCGCATGATATCCAGCCTTCATCTGCTTCTGGATCTTGCGGTGAATCTTCCCGCCCATCAGCATGGCGTCCTTATCTGCTCCCGCTGTCCTGTTGTCTATGTCTCCGCCCCGCAGGATAAATTCTACCAGATTGCGCACGGATATACGAATGTAAGGCTGTTCCATGTTGCTTGTTCACTCCCATCGAATTCCGTTACCATCATACCACAGGCGGCTTCTATCTGTAAATACTAACCGAACTCCACCATCTCACTCCGATACCGAAGCGGAAGATGCTGCAGCTGACACCGCGGATTCCTGCGGGATTCAATGGCGATCGTCTTACAGAACCCCTTCCACAGCCTCGTATACTCTTCCTCTCTGTCAGATACCTGTTCAAACACTTCTTCATCGAAGGTATCCCCCCAAAGGATCACCCACTGCTTTCCCGCCTCATGAACCGCAAACATCTTATGCGTCTTATCGTGGATCATCCAGTTCTCTGTTGGAAGGCGGTCTGCAAAATGAGGGGCAAGGCACGTCAAGATCTGATTCTTCGGTTCGATCCCGGCGTACAGCACACCGTTCTTAAGTTCCCTGAAACGTAAGAACCCCTTATAACTGTGAGTCTCTCCAAACACATTCCTGTACAGTTCGAAAACCTTCTCCACCTTGGGATGGCTCAGATGATCCATGATCTTCGTACTGTCCGGTATCTCTCTTGCCGTAAGCATGGTCCCAAGTACAGCATCCCCTTTCTTAGGATCTGATGACAGTACCGCATGGTAAATGTCATGGTAGGCGCGCATTCCCAGATGCTTACGGATCAGCGACTCCACCGCAGCCGCCTTGTGTTCCGTCTCCTCCACCTCCACATAATCACAGAATAATTGCTGATCCAACATCCCCCGCAGCGCGATCTCGCATTCTTCTTCTCTCTTCCTCGACTTCCAGGCATCATAGATTCCCGAAAATATCCCCGTAACCGTATCACTGCACACATATACCGTCTTCATTCCATCCTCCTTCAAACAACGACAATTGCCGATACCCCATCTCCCTGACCTCTCTGGGAAGCTTCTCGCCTGCGGCAAGCAGGTTCCGTGTGATATAATCCTCGTCCAACTTCGTGGGATACATCATCCTGCCGCCGCAGGTGATAAAATACAGCGCCCTCTTAAGCACCACCCCGATCTTCTTAAGATCTGCGAAATCCAGAGTACCAAGCCTTCTCGCCTTCACGATCCGCACCGCCGACTTATATCCGATACCAGGCACACGAAGCAGCATCTTATAATCTGCCCGGTTCACCTCCACCGGGAATTCCTCAAGATGCTTCAAAGCCCAATTACACTTCGGATCAAACAAGATGTTAAAATTCGGATTCTCCTCCGTCAGAAGCTCCTCAGCCCTGAAATGATAATACCTCAGCAGCCAGTCTGCCTGGTACAGCCGGTGCTCTCTGAGAAGCGGCGGTCCTTCCCCGGTCTTTGCCGGAAGCGCGGCATCGTTATTGACATGTACGAAAGCCGAATAGAATACCCGCTTAAGCTCAAACTTCTGATACAGAGACTCCGCCACCTGGATGATCTGATAATCTGTCTCCGGCGTCGCCCCTATGATCATCTGGGTACTCTGGCCGGCCGGCACAAACCGCGGTGCGTTCCGGTATAAGGTAAGCTCCTGCTTATTCTCTGTCATCCGGTTCTGTACCAGACGCATGGGCGTCAGGATATTCTTCCGCGTCTTGTGGGGCGCCAGCGCCCTAAGGCTCTCCGCCGTCGCAAGCTCCAGGTTCACGCTCATCCTGTCCGCAAGGAATCCCAGACGCTGCACCAGCTCCGGACTTGCCCCCGGAATCGCCTTCACATGGATATAGCCCTGAAAATTACACTCCCGCCGCAGCCGATAGAGCGTTGCATACAGAAGCTCCATCGTATAATCCGGGCTTCTTAAGATCCCGGAGCTTAAGAACAATCCTTCGATATAGTTCCTCCGGTAGAATTCCATCGTCAGTGTACACACCTCGTCCGGAGTGAAGGATGCCCTCGCCACATCATTGCTCCTCCTGTTGACACAATACTTACAATCATATATACATTCATTCGTAAAAAGTATCTTCAAAAGCGAGATACATCTTCCGTCGGCAGAGAAGCTGTGACAGATTCCCGACTGTTCGCAGCTTCCGATCCCTGTCCCGTCACTCTTACGCGACGTCCCGCTAGAGGTACATGCCACGTCATACTTGGCTGCATCCGTCAGAATATTCAACTTATCATACATGGATAACGCTTCCTGGATTCTCATAATTCACCCTCGCAAAAATAGAACGCTTGTTCCTTTTTATTCATTATACAAACAAGCGTTCTATCCGTCAATACCTTTATTCTATTTTTGTCATCTTCTTCCTCCCATATAACTCCTGCACCGCCTCCGTGATCTCACCGATCATACGGATCAGCGTGTTCATATCTCCTTCCCGGTTCCTCTGAAACGTATGATACCCGCCCTGAATACAATAACTCAGTATGATATTCCACACCTCGTCGTTCCTGTATTCCGGGAATTCCTGAAATACCAGCTCCTTGATGCTCGTCTCAATCCTGTCAACCAGATGGTTCCGCTGGCTGCCCGAGAACAGGATCATGGTCAATGAATTCTGCGACAGATATGCCAGGAATAATTCCCGTGTAAATTCCGCCGGCTTCTCCATAATATATTCCGGATGGGAAATGCTGTTGGTAATGGAACGCACCACCTCAGCCTCCATATGGTCTGACAGATCATAAATATCCTTGTAATGAGAATAAAATGTAGACTTGTTAATACATGCCAGCTCGCACAGCTCCCTGATCGTTATCTTCTCCAATGGCTTCCTTGACCGTAATTCAATAAATGCATTCTTGATTCCCCGCTCTGTTTTCTCTATGCGCAGATCCATATCCCGCTCTCCTTTATCTTGATGTTTCACTTTCCGACACATTTTCTAAAATGTCGGTTATCCGCCCATCCATTCATATTGTCGGTGGATATCCTTATTTTTTATCAGTATAATTATTATAAAACATAAAACGACTACTGTCTATTTGGGATATTATCTTAGGAGGAATAATTATGGATTTTTATGGATTTTATACCGGGAAAATATTCGACGCTTATCAATTTCTCGGGGCGCACCCGGAAGAAACCGGCGTCACTTTCCGTACATTTGCACCCGGCGCCGCAAGAATCTCCCTGATCGGTGAATTCACCGGCTGGCAGGAATGGAACATGAACAAGATCTATGACGGAAACTTCTGGGAGTGCTACGCCGCGGATGCCGCTCCCGGGATGATGTACAAGTACCGCATTTACAAGCAGGATCATTCTTATATCGATCACTGCGACCCTTACGGCTTCGGCATGGAGCTTCGCCCGAATACAGCTTCTTATATACGTGATCTTAGCTCTTATACATATCAGGATTCCGCTTGGATGAACAGACGAACGGACTGCAAGGACAAGCCGCTGAATATCTACGAGCTGCATTTCGGCTCCTTCAAGAAGCCTTCCGATCAGGCAGACGACTGGTATACTTACACGGAGATGGCAGACATCCTGATCCCCTATCTGAAGGAATACGGTTACAATTATATAGAGATCATGCCCCTCAGCGAACACCCCTGTGATGAATCCTGGGGCTATCAGAATACCGGCTTCTACAGTCCGACCTCCCGCTATGGCACGGCCAGAGAGCTGATGGAATTCATCGACAGATGCCACCATCATGATATCGGGATCATACTGGATTTTGTGCCGGTTCATTTCGCCGTGGACGGCTACGCCCTGGCGAATTATGACGGCACCGCTCTCTACGAATATCCTCACCAGGATGTGGGCGTCAGCGAATGGGGAAGCTGTAATTTCATGCATTCCCGCGGGGAAGTCCGAAGCTTCCTGCAGTCTGCCGCCAATTACTGGCTGACAGAATACCACATTGACGGGATCCGCATGGATGCCATCAGCAGGATCATTTACTGGCAGGGCGACCCGGCAAGAGGCGTCAATAACACTGCCGTCGACTTCATCCGCGAGATGAACCGCGGCCTTAAAGAACGGCATCCTTCCGCCATACTCTCTGCCGAAGACTCTACTTCTTATCCCGGCGTTACCAGGCCGGTTTCAGAGGGCGGACTGGGCTTCGACTATAAATGGGATATGGGATGGATGAACGACACGCTGGATTATTTCCGCACGGCTCCCGAATACCGGCCGGCAAACTACCACAAACTGACTTTCTCTATGATGTATTATTATAATGACGCATTTTTACTGCCGTTTTCCCATGATGAAGTGGTGCACGGCAAAGCCACCATCATGCAGAAGATGAACGGCGATTATGATGAGAAATTCCCTCAGGCTCGCGCCCTCTATATGTACATGTACGCCCATCCGGGGAAGAAGCTGAATTTCATGGGAAATGAGCTCGGCCAGCTCAGGGAATGGGATGAGAAGCGGGAACAGGACTGGGATATCCTGACCTATCCGGTCCATGACGCTTTCCACCGTTTTATCAGGGATCTGAATCTGCTCTATCTGAAGCATCCTGCCCTTTATCAGAAGGATTATGATACGGATGGATTTACCTGGATCGACTGCCACCAGGAAGAGCGGTGTATCTATACCTTCGAGAGGATTGCCGATAAAGAAAGGATATTGGCTGTCTTCAACCTCTCCGGCCAGATACAGGAAGATTATGAACTCACCGTTGAAGGAGCTGACACGCTCACTCTGCTGCTTGCAAGCGATGATGAGAATTACGCAGGAACGAAAAAATACACGGCTGACGATAAAAAAATCAAATTAAAAGAGCACCAAACCATATTGACGTTAGGTGCTTATACAGCGGTCTATTATCAAACAGGTATATAGCAAAATCCAATTTGGGACGTAGTAAAATTGCAATTTACTACGTCCCAAATTGAAAAATGTAATGTCTGATTTCTAATGGAAGTAATGAGCCCCTATCTTCATCCCGTATCCGCCCTGGTCAAAATACAGACAGTTTCCGATCGGATTCGCCCCCGCAAGCGCATCTGCCGCCGCCTGCATGGACGTCGCCGTATAACCGCGGGAATTCCTTACTCTGTCAAGCCATCCCGTAGATGCCGGAGTAAACTGTCCGGACTGATAGATGACTGCCTCTATACTGTTCGGATAGGAACCGCTTCTTACCCGGTTCATGATGACTGCTCCTACTGCCACCTGTCCTTCGTAAGGCTGATTGCCCGCCTCACAGAAGATAATGGACGCCATAAGCTCCTGGTATTGATTACGCAATGCCGCTGCCTCCCTCTCAGCTTTCTCCTTGGCCTCGCGTTCTTTTCGCTTGATCTCTTCGATGATCTTCTTCTGCTCTTCTTCGATCTTAGATTTGGCCGATACCACAGGCGTGTCCGGCATCACGTAAAATGTATCTCTCTGTAACTCTACTATGTTATTTTCATTCGAAACTGCCAGCACTCTTCCCTCCGGCTGTGAGCCTGCCGCCTCACTGGTGAATCCCGCCATCAGCGAACATGCCGAGACAACCGCTACCACCGAATTGATTTTCTTGTTTTTTATCATAAATACTACCCTCCTATTGTTACAATACATGAATATTGTTTTAATAAAGTATATTCAATATTTTCATTTTTATTACAATTATTACAAAATTGTTACATGTATTGTACAACGAAGGTTATGTTATCATAGCTTACTGAGTATGTCAACAAAAAATCAATGATGGATATAACTCTCAGAATTGTCCGATTTTACCACCCGTAAACGGATTACCGATCATACCTCCTCATGCAGGGGCAGCCCGTCGTCCTTGGCCTTACATCATATGAATAAATAATCCACTCCGCAGCTTCGGCTCAAACCAGGTGGATTTAGGCGGCATCAACCTGCCGGAATCCGCGACGGCAAGCAGCTCGTCCATAGAAGTCGGATACATGGCAAAGGCAACTCGCAGCGCAGAATCTCCTTCCGCCTTCGATTCCCTGTCCGTCAACCTTACCAACTCCCCTATTCCGCGGATTCCGCCGACGAATTGAACCCTTGGATCTATCTTAGGGTCCTTAATATCAAAAAGCGGATCTAATATGTAATTCTGCAGAATAGATACATCCAGGTCATCCACCGGATCGTTCTTATACAATTCCTCATGAACCGTCAGTCTGTACCATCTTCCGCTGCCGTACATGACGATCTCACCCTTGTGCTCTGGATGAATCTCGGATGCACTTTCCGTAACCCGAAAATTCTCGCGGATTCTTTCTAACAGTTCATCAAATGTCTGCTCAGTCGTTCCGGTTACAACCCTGTTATAATCAAAAATCCTCAATTCTTCCGCCGGGAACAGCACCGACAGGAAATAATTGAACTCCTCCGTCCCGTCGTAATCCGGGAACTCCCTGCGGCGCTTAAGCCCTACCTTCACCGCCGACGCCGCACGGTGATGCCCGTCCGCGATATAGACGCATTCCATATTGTAAAATACATCTGCAATCTTCTTCTGTCTCTCCCGATCTTCTTCTGTATCTGTTCCGATTTTCCATACCTGATGACGAATCCCGTCTTCCGATATAAAATCATAGATCGGATCCGAACATTTGACTCTATCGACAATTCCCTTAAGCTTCTCCTGCTGCCGGTACGCCAGAAAAATAGGGCCCGTCTGGGCATTCAGCGTATCCACATGACGGATCCGGTCCTTCTCCTTATCCTCCTTGGTATTCTCATGCTTCCGGATCGCACCTCTCAAATAATCATCTACCGCGGCGCATCCCACGATCCCGGTCTGTGTCTGTCCGTTAAAGGTCAGCGCATACAGATAGAAGCAAGGCTCTTCATCCTTTACAAAAGAACCGTCGCAGATCATCTCCTTAAGCGTCTGCCGGGCGCGCTCATAGACCTCCTGCGAATACAGATCCGTCTCATCAGGGAACTGTGTCTCCGCACGGTCTATCTTCAAAAATGAGAGAGGATTCCGCTCTACAACCCTCTTCGCTTCCTCTCTGTTATATACATCATACGGCAGCGCCGCGATGTCCGACGCTTTATCTCCTGCCGGGCGCACCCCCCTGAATGGCCGTAATACTGGCATAATATCACACTCCTGTCTTAATTTTAGAATAAATCAGTCTTACTATAACAAAAAATAATAATGTTTACCACCCTATATTTACAGACTGATTTATCCATCGATAATACTCTCTGTCTTCTCATTTGCCTCATACGGCGCCAGCCTGTTCATCTGCATCTTCTTTTGCTGCAGGGACGGATGCACATATATAGAAAGCGTCGTGCTGATATGGGAATGCCCCAGGATCTCAGCCAGGGACTTTGTATCAAATTCCATCTCCACACACCGTGTAGCGAACGTATGCCGCAAAGAGTGAAACGTATAATTCTCTATCCCATGTTTCTCGAGATAATTCTGATACCGGACATAGAACTGATGCGGTTCTGTATATTTTCTCTTCCCGGTCAGCAGATAGAATTTGGGATCACGCTTCCGCATTTCCAGATATTCCGCGAGAAATCCCGGAAGCGGAATGATACGGATAGAATTCTCCGTCTTCGGCTCGCTTAAGACCACCTTCGTCTTCTTAGCGGTGTTCGGATCCAGGTCCGCGATCCGCTCGACCGTCCTCTTGATACTGACCGTCAATGACTGGAAATCCACGTCCTCCCAACGAAGCCCGCACAATTCCCCAATCCGCACTCCGGTAAATAAGGCAAACAGTATCCCCAGGCTGGTCGTATCTTCGGCATTCAATAAGATCTTCTCAAGCTTGATCCTGGTATCTTCTGTCAGAATCCTGGCTGGTTTGAGTAATTTCTGCGGATGACGCAGGACGGTAAAATCCGGACATGGGTAACCGTTATTCTTCCCATATTGAAGAATTGATTTTAATACACATACAATATCAGATACCGTTTTGGGAGCCAGGGGTTCTCTCTGCGTACTGCCTTCCAGGAGAAGCTCCTCCGTCAGTCCCTTCAGGAATTCCAGGTCTATCTTCGCAAGAGATTTTTTCTCTAGCCTGGGGATCAGATAATTCTGCACGATACTATAATATCTGGTATAGGTCGATTCCTTCACCGCCACTTTGATATCCTTAAGCCAATGCTCTGTCAGTTCCTCAAATTTTGCATGTCTCTTATCCGCAGAAATCATCTCCCACTGCGGCGTCGTCTGCACCTCAATCCTCTTTTGCTTCGCCTCCTTGTATGTGGCGCCGTAAACATAGCGGTATTTCGCCTTTCCGTTTTCATAGTGATGAATATAGCGCGCTTCCCAGCGTCCGTCTTTTCTTCTGTAAATGTTTTCACCTTTTCGTGGCATTCATTCTCCTCCTTTGTACTTTAAGCCATAAGAAACCGTGTTATGTGGGCATTTTATCACGGATTCAGACGTTAATGAAGTAACGCGCTTCATCACTAAACAAATAGAATCTAATTTCATATCGTACAAAGAAGTTATACTTATTTACTTTTCCATCACCGCTTACACGCATACGTGCCAAGCCAGAGTTCCTCAGCCCCCACATGATAACTGAAGGATTCTCCGTATCCCGAATCTGTCACCATGCCATATTTCCCGTCATAATCAATCTCATCCCAATGTATCGACAATTCCCGTTTAAACTGCCGCTCGTCAAAGCTATGTTTCCAGGCCTCCGGGTACTGCTCATGAAGCTTCTCCACCGACGGCCCGTTCTGCTTCATATGGAAGAACGCACCGATATACTCCGCGGAATCCGCAAGATATTCTTCAACCTGGCCGATAGAAAAACTGTTGTATAAGATTGCGTACTCATTTGCAGAATCAAAATCCAGGTAATAATCTATGCATTTGTGCCTCAGGGGTAGATGATGCATACCGGCCGCTATATACAGAATATTCCTTTTTACTCCCAGCTTTTCAATCAGTTTCTTATACATGAACACTACTTCTTCGTATTTGTCACTGATAATATAGAGTGCGTCCGGATGGAGAAAAGGCAGGTTCGTATACAGGAAACAGTAATTATTGATACAATCCTCAAACACCAGCTTTCCCGAGAGAGATTCTTCTGTCAGACGGTCCCTGATCCAATAATAAGACTTCTCTACCAGGCTTAAGAGTTCCGGGCTCATCATCCGGTAACAGTACCGTTCCACATCCATACCGTCATAAGGACTCACCTCCCCGATCTCTCCCACAATGATCCCTCTGTGGATGTCCGCGTGGTAACCGCAGGTACAGATCAGCTTCCCTTCGATGATCTCCTGGTTTTCAATACTACAGTTCACTAGAGAAAGCTTCTCCTGACACTTGGGACAAACCAGATAAGGCAGCGCCGAAAACGGCACTCCTGTCACCGTATTCTCATCTTCATTCTTCCTGCGAAATGCTTCCGCAATCTCCTGTTCGATATTTTTAAGTATTTTCTTCAGATTCTCCTGCTCTTTAAGCAGAATCTTTTTCTGTTTCTTCAATATACCAATATAATCATCCAGTTCATCAGAGCTGTCAAAATTACTCAGCCTTTTCAGTACAAGGATTCTGTGGATCTCATGGAGCGAAAAATGAAATGCTTTCAATCTTAATATGTATTCCATATCTGTCACATCATTTTCAGTAAAATCATACCGGTTATTCCTGCTGTGAGGAACCAACAGTCCTTCATTTACATAATACCGTACGGTCTCCGGCGACATATGGAACCTGGAACTAAACTCACTGATCTTCATAATTCTCTCCTTTTCTTCATTCGAATACTTTTCTATAGTATACTATAGAAATTTGCTATTTTGTAGAGTCTGGGATAGTATTTTTACAAATCATTGGATTGTAATCGAGTCATTTACAGATAGTATAATATAATAAATTCATTATTGTATACTATTTTAAGAAAGGAGTAATAAAATATGATAACTTTAACAACATGGATTATATTTTTCGCACCTTTACCACTCAGTATCATTCTTGCCTATATTTTTTACAGGAAATCCAATCTCTAAGGGGGGACAGCTATGACTATCAGTATTATCATCTTCGTTGCGTATATTCTAATCCTTGTCGGAATCGGCCTGATCACCTATCTCCGCACGAAATCTTCTTCCGACTACTCACTCGCCGGACGTTCCAATAACAAGTGGGTCACCGCTATCTCAGCGGAATCTTCTGATATGAGCGGCTGGCTCCTTATGGGACTTCCCGGCGCAGCCTATGCGGCAGGGCTTTCATCCATCTGGATCCTGATCGGCCTGATCGGCGGAACTATGCTGAACTGGATCTTAGTCGGAAACCGAATCCGCATTGCCAGTGAAACTTACCAGGCATTATCTGTGACAGAATTCTTCGAGAAGAGAGTCCATGACAAGAAAGGCACCGTCGGTGTGGTTGCCGGTATCGCCGTGATCTTCTTCATGATCATCAACGCATCCGCCGAGATCATCGGAAGCGGAAAGCTCCTGAACGCCACCTTCGGCCTCTCCTATCACACCGGAATCATCATTGCGTTGTGTGTCGTGATCGTCTATACATTCCTCGGCGGATATATGGCTGTAAGCTGGAGCAATCTGTTCCAGGGAACCCTGATGTTCTTCACACTTTTATTGGTACCGCTGGCAGTCGTTGTAAAACTCGGCGACTTTGGTCCGGCCCTGGAGTCTCTCTACGATCAGGCTCCCACCTTCTTCCAGTTCTGTAACGGGGAGACCGGATGGAGCGCCATATCCATCATTGCAGGCGGCCTTGGCGTCGGATTCTGTTATTTCGGCATGATCCATGTTCATACAAGCTTCATGTCCATCAAACACAGCGCCGAGATCAAGGATTCAACCCTGATCGCGACCGTCTGGGTGGGTATCACCTCCTACTGCGCTGTTATCATCGGTATGCTGGGCGCTTATCTATTCCCGGCAATCGCCGACCCGGAGCAAGTGTTCTTCCAGATGGGGGCTACCTACTTCCCGTCCTATCTCCTGGGCTTATTTGCTGCGGCAGTTATGGCAGCGGTTCTTTCTTCCGTCAGCGCTTACGTCATCGTAGCGTCGGCAGCCGTAGGAACCAACCTGATCAAACATTTTCTCAAGGATATCGACGATGCGAAGATCGTCCGTGCCGAACGGATATCCGTTGTACTGATCTGCCTGGTTGCATTCCTGCTCTCATTGAAATCAGACGTGGTATTTTCCATCGCATTGCTGGCTTCCGCCGGACTTGGCGCATGCTTTGGGCCATTGGTTCTATTCAGCCTCTATACCAGAAATGTTAACCGCACCGGTGCGATCGCGAGCATTATCACAGGCCTTGTCACCGTTGTCGTGTGGTATTACAGCGGACTGTCAACCTACGTCTATGAAGCGATTCCTGGCTTTATCTTCAGCACCATTGCCCTGGTGATCGGAACAGCCGTAAGCGGCGGACCGGACGCAGATTCCGTCAAGGAATTCGAAGCATTTCAAACTGCATTAAGAAATACAAAAGTTACAAAATAAGGAGGGTGTAATAATGAAATATCTATTCATTCCAACCGACCGGGTTGGCTTCAACTCTTATCAAGAAAGCATCTCGCATACAACCTATGTGATCAACCAACTGCTGAAAATGAATGTGCCCGTCTGCTGGCATTATGGCGGTTTTTCCTTTCCTTCCACAAGTCTTTGGCCGGAAGGTCATTACTACCAATGCGGATTTTCTGTAGCTTCGACCACTGAGGTCGCTGCACTGCTGTCATCCGCAAATATCCTTTTCGATCATATTGAAGAGCTGCCCCGGCAGTCCCTTACTCTGTCCCATCCCAAGATCGCGCTCTACGATGGTTCCGGCGCCGGTCCCGAATTCTCCGCGCCTCTCGCCGAAGTGATGAACATGGGGAATTTCTCTTATGAAATGATCTCGGATACCGAGATCCGTGACGGGAAACTGATGGAATATGATATCTTCCTTGTACCAGGAAGCCCGGATGCCGGAGAATGCTATTACAGAGGGCTTGGTGACCGGGGATTCCAGGAGATCCGCCGTTTCCTCAAAGAGAAGGGAAATTACATGGGGATCTGCGGAGGGGCCTATCTCCCGCTCTCGTCTGATTCGCCAAAAAACCCATATTGGCTGAACATTATGGATGCAACAGAGGATGAGGATCTGGATTTCTGGCACACAGGAAGCGCCTTCGTTCGTTGCCGCATTGATGAGCCGGACCATCCGCTATTCGCCGGCGTCGCGGCCGGAAAGACCTCCAGTGTCAATGCTGTATACTGGGAGGGGCCTTGTATTCACATTCTGGGAGATAATATCCGTGAACTCGGACATTTTGAGAGTCTTCTGGCAAGCGGAGCGGTTAATACGCCTTATTGGGAAATGGCAGATAACGATATGGCGGACCAGGCAGTGCATAGCTACTATAATCCGGTGACTCAGCCTGTATTCGACGCACTTATGAAAGGAAAGACTGCATTTGCAGAAGGAAACTATGAAGAACACAAAGTACTGATGATCTCTCCCCATCCTGAAATGGGTAATATCGGATATCAGACGAGGAAGGACAGCTTGAATTTCTTGTTGGTATATAATGGACTGTTCTACCTGAGCGCGAAAGAAAACCAGTAAATGTATCCATATTATATTTTTATGATTGACAAGACTGTCATCCGTCTTTAGAATATGACATATAAAAAGAAATGAGTTTCGACCGTACAGCTATTGCTCAAGCGGCTTGCTCATTTCTTTTTTGTCCTCAAAATATCATACAGATACAGTTTTCCGTCTTTTGCTTGGCGAACCGGTATCCTTGACTTAAAAACATTGTACCTGACCAGTTCGCCCGCATCATCATAAACAGGTATCGCAAAACGTGTGGCATACGTGATGTCTTATTACCTACGGAACAAGCATCACCTTAAACGCATCCTGATCCTTCTCCGCAACCTCAAAGGCCTCTTCCCAGTCTTCCATCTTAAAAGAATGGGAAATCAGACCGTCCGTATAGATGGAACCATCGATCATCCCCTTCATAACGGGCTCATAACAATATGGCGCCAGATGCGCTCCATAGATCTCAATCTCTTTGCCGTCACCGATATCGTTCCAGTCTACCGTGATTGCCTTCGGGAACACCCCGAACTGCACATATCTGCCGCAGAACCGTATCGCATCCATGCCCTGGAGAACACTCTTCTCACTGCCGGAAGCTTCAATATATACGTCGCAGCCATACCCGTCCGTCAATTCCCGAATCTTATCCCCGACGTTCACCTCCAGCGGATTCAGAACCATATCAGCCCCGCATTTCATCGCCATATCCATGCGCTTCTGCCGCAGATCCAGTCCGATGATCATCTTAGGCTGTAATTTCCTTGCCACACTGACCATTCCAAGCCCGATCGCACCCAGGCCGCTGATGACCACCACGTCATTGTGCTGGATCTTCGCCCGTTCCACCGCATGCATGGCACATGCCAGCGGTTCGATCAGCACTGCCTGCTCCAGGGATAATCCATCCGGCACATGATGATGGATGCCCTGCTTATTGAACTTCATATACTCGGCAAATCCGCCCTGCGTATCTTGTTTAAAACCATAGATGTAATGTCTCTGGCACATGGAATAATACCCTGCCTTGCAGAAACGGCACTCCCCACACGGCACGATCTGTTCAGAAACCATCCGGTCTCCTTCCTTCACCCCGGTCACATTCTTGCCATACTTCACAACACGTCCCACGAATTCGTGTCCGCCGATCACCGGCGCCTCAATATAACGCTTTTCCGGCGTTGTTCCCCATATCCTCACACCGCCGTGCAGAGTCTTCACATCTCCGGCACAGATCCCGCAGCCCTCGATCTTCACAAGGATCTCATCGTCGTCTATCTCGGGTACCGGTACATCCTCATACCGGAAATCACCGGGCGCATACATTCTTAATGCTTTCATTGTCTCTTTTCCCATCTTATGTTCCTTTCTTGTTATCTGCTTTGCTACATGCAGCCAGTTTATTTCCTTTATTATAGCACACGGTACCTTACATTACTACGGATAAAATCCTTATATTTCTTTCCTGAAATCCGGGATGATTACTTCTTTTCCCCCATTCATCGCTGATTCATGCCCGCAGATACCCGCAGCCGTCCAATCTGCTGCACGATATACGTCGATCATTGGTTCTCTCTCTTCTATGATGCTCCTGACGAATTCATGTACCATATGAGGATGTGAGCCATGATGTCCGCCGCCCTGCTTCATGTACATGTCCGGATGTTCGGGATCCAAAATAGTGAATTCAGTCGTATATTTCTGAATCTCCTCCGGAAGCAGCTCCTCTTTATTCGGACAATGAACCGAATATTTCCTGATCTCTTTTCCCCTGCTTCCAATATTCGTCTCTGCCAGCTGATCGGTAAATTCATAGATATACGGATCTTCATTTTCAAAATTCCACTCAAAGGACATCTGATCGCCAAATACACTGAATCCTTCCACATACTCATGTGCCGTCTGAAAAAGAGAACGCGTAACATCCGCCGCCGTCTTCCCATCCTCCAGTTCATAGATCGCCGTCTCTACCGGATATGGATTCCCGTATCTTTCCGTCAGCTCCCCGCGCATACTGCCGCTGCCAAAGCAATGAACCTTCGCCGCCCGCTGGCCGCTTAAGAACAGCAATGGGGATACCGCATGCGTCGCATAATGAAGCGGCGGAAGTCCTTCCCAATACTTAGGCCATCCTTCCATATCCTGGAAATGTGTTCCTCTGAGATATTGAATCCTTCCCAGCCGACCAGATTCTATCAGATCTTTTACATACAGACATTGATATGTATATACGCTTGTCTCCATCATCATATAATTTTTGCGGCTTTCTTTTTTGGCCTTTATGATGTCTCGTATCTCATCCAGTGTCGTAGCCATGGGAACCGTTACGGCGCAATGCTTTCCTGCGCGCAGAGCCGCTATCGCCATATCCGCATGCGTATGGATATTGGTCAGGATATGGATCGCATCCACATCACTTTCCAACAACTCCTCATAATCCGTACAACACTGGTGAAATCCAAATTTCCCGCCAAAATCTTCTAATAATTTCTCGTTTTTATCACAGATAACCACCTCCGACACATCCGGGTGATCCCTGTAAATAGTTGGAAACGCTCCTCCGAAAACTAACCCTACAACTCCTACTTTTAATTTTCTCTGCATATTCTATTCCTCTTCTCTCCTGAATTTTCTATAGTCCTTTGGTGAATAACCCGTCGCTTTCTCGAATCCCATACTGAAATGATACTGACTCGAATACCCCAATTCCTGGCTGATCTCCCAGATCTTCTTATTCGTCTGTGACAACAGCCTTTTCGCCTCCAATATCCTCAGATTACTGATATAAGCCGTCACCGTATACCCCGTCTTCTCTTTAAATATCCTGCTCACATAATTCGGACTCATATTAAAAACCTGTGCCATTCCACCCAGACTTAATCCTACTTTTTTGTATTGCTCATCTAAATACTGCTTCATCTCCCCCACAACATTATCGGTATCATTTACGGCATTCTTCCTCTTTTCCGAACAAATTGATAACAGAATATCCTCCAGGTACCTCATAATATCCGCAACACATGTCATACGGTTCAATTCTGACAGATCCCCAAGCTTAATCCGAACACTGAGAAAATTTGTAACAAAAAATACCAGATACGGCCTGTTGATAGTATGCTTTTCAATGTAATTCTTCATCTTGCCGCATATAGTCCGGATACCTTCAAAATCTGCGCATTCCAGATTCTGCTTCAATTTTTTCTCAAAATGATCGAACTGCGCATAATCATCCAGCGTCATAGCCGTATAGTCATTCGCTGCCGGCTCAACATGGATTTTTCTAAGTTTTTCCTCTCGTTCCCTGAGTTCCCCCGCCTGTAATATCCTTTCACACAGCTCCCCATAGTCCACAGGCTTTTCTAAAAAATCAAATACACCAAGCTGTATCCCCCTCTGGGCGTATTCAAATTTACTGTACGCACTGATGATTATGATCTTAATATTCCTCTCCAGGCTGTTAATATATTTGCAAAAGCTCAATCCATCCATTCCAGGCATGACGATATCTGAAATGATCACATCTGGATCCGTATCCTCTATATGTTCCATTGCATCCTTGCAATTTGTATAGAATCCCACCGGATTCAAACCTTTTTCTTTCCACGGAATCTGCGTTTTCAGCGCGTTCAGTGTCAAAATACGATCCTCGATAACCATCACATTCATCATTTTTCATTCCCTATTGCTTGATACTGCCCATCATCAGACCACCCATAATATTTTTCTCGAATATGACAATAAATAATATAGCCGGCAAAAGCATCAGACAGCCCGCCGCACTGATCGCCCCCCAGGGCATCTGATATTGATTCAGCTTCGGAATAGACGACATCAGAAGACTCATTACCTTGACATTCTTCGTTGTAAACATCAATGGAATAAAAAATTCATTCAGGCAGGTAATAAAATTAATGATACTAAGCGTTGCCATAATAGGTTTTAAAAGTGGGAGTATCACCTTCGTAAAAGCCCCAAACATTGTTGCTCCGTCTATCCTCGCCGCCTCCTCCAAAGACGGCGGAATCTGGCTGATGAATCCGGCATACATCACCGTTGAAAATGGAATGAGCAGCGAAAAGTACAAGATTGTCAATCCTGAAAATGTATCGCTAAGTCCCATCCTTCTCCACATCGTCATCAACGGAATAACCGTTACCGTGCCCGGGATCATGGTCGAAAACATGATAAAAGCAAACGCGATATTAATTCCCTTATTCTGGCATCTGGCGAATCCATAACCTGCCAGCGCGCAGAGAAATACGGACAAAAATAACGAAGCTGCTGTTATAAGTATGGTTCCTTTCAGGTAATCTGTCAATCCCGCCGCATCCATCAATTGCCTGTAATTATCAAGAGTCAGATTGACCGGCATGTACTCAATCGGTGATTTGAACAGATCGATCTGTTTGGTAAAGGAAGATTTGACGATCCAGTACACCGGCCACATGATGATAAAACCTACGATTATGGTAAATATCCATAATACAGCACTTTTTCTTTTCGGCATTTTCATATCTTTGCTCCTCCTCTTAATAGTCAACCTTTCTATAGATCCTCAACCCAATAATTCCATAAACTGCTGTAACCAGGAACATTACCATTGTAATTGCTGACGCCATTCCATAATTCATATTTTTCGTCGCTTCCATATATAATCTGTAAGCAAGCAGGGATGTTGTCGTCCCGGGTCCTCCCTTCGTCATCGCATACACGATCTCAAAGCTGTTAATCTGTGAGACACCCACGAAAATAATCATAATGATAAAGGTACGCATAACATACGGAAGCGATACATGGAAAAGAATCTTCCAGTTACTCGCACCGTCTATCCTTGCCGACTCAAATAATTCTCCCGGAATTCCCTGGAACGCTGCAAGCATGATAATTGCAAAAAATGAGACATTTTTCCAGATATTTACAATGATAACCGCCACCTGAGCGCCTGATTTATCCGCCAGCCATGTAAAATGATATCCCTCAAATCCAATCCTTCTGATCAGGTCATTCACAATTCCATAGGTATCATCGAAAGCCCATAATGCCGCGATGGAAACAACGATCATCGAAAGCCCCCATGGAATCAATGCTACCGTACGGATCAGCTTCCTTCCTCCGAAGTTCTGCTTCATCAGTAATGCCAGTGCAACCCCTAAGACAATAATAAAACAGATGGATATCACCGTAAACTTAACCGTAAATGACAGAGACTCCAAGAACTGCTTATTCTTCGCAAGATTCCTTATATTCTGCAGACCGGCGAATTCTTTCTTTCTGCGTATCAGGTCGTAATCCAACAAACTATAGTAGGACATCGCTACAACAGGGTATGCCGTCGTCCACAGTCTGATCACCAGAACCGGCAGGACGCACATCCATGCGAAGATTGTCTTTCTCCTGCTCAAAGTTATTTTTCTCTTCATATTTCTCAATTAATTTTTCCCTAACAACTCGTCAATCTGCTGCTGTCCTTTTTCCAAACATTCTTCATAACTAATCTCATCCATCAGATATTCCTGCAAGGTACCTGTCACAGTATCCATGTATTCACTATGTCTCTCACTCAATGTCCTTGCCTCAAAAGCATCATCTTCTACATACTGCTTATGCTCTTCTACCGTAAGCAGACCATCAGTCAGCTCAGAATCATTCCATACATCCAGATTGGCCGTAGGTGAAAGCCGCCCGCATGCTTTCATATACAACGCCTGTGCTTCCGGCGACGCCATTAATTTTGCATATTCTTTGGCAGCTTCTTTTTTAGAAGACTTTTTATTCACTACCCACATCCAGGAACTCATAGGCGTCTTATTTGTCTTGAATTCAGGCATCGGTGCGCAGATGATCTCCGAACCATACTTTCCGGCATTTTCATATGAAGGTACTGAGCCTGCCCACTGGAAATACATTGCTGCATTCCCATCTACGAACTTCTGGTTTCCGGTCTCATAATCTACACTAAGATTATCAATACTGGTAACCTTATAAGTATGGACCAAATCATACATGAACTTGATCGCCTCTTTTGTACCGTCCAATGTCCAGTCATAGAAATTTCCTCCGAACATCAGACACCATCTGTTCAAGTTATCCTGAAGGTGCGAAGCCTTATCCCATGCTTCCAGAAGCCCGTATTTGCCATCCTTCGTAAGCTTCTTCGCAGCATCAATAAATTCTTCCTGATTAGTCGGTATCGCAATATCAGCATCATCAAACATTTTCTTGTTCACAAAGAAGAGAATACCCGCAAAATCTGCCGGAACTCCATAGATGTGCCCGTCTTTCTTTAAGAATTTGTCCTCATATCCCTCAAGAAATTTGCTCATATCCTCTTCCGTAACCACGTCCTCAATTGGCTCCAAAAAATCAGCGCTCATGAAAGAAAGCTGCATAATCTCATCAATAAAATACACGTCTACAGAATCATCACCTGATGCAAGCATCGTCGTTGCCTTATTCACAGTATCGGCATATAGAAGCGGCTCCGCTTCAAAATTAACCTTAAAATCCAGATTTTCTTCTACATACTTTTTGAATTCTTTTCCGTATTCATCTTCATTGATCGCCGGAGTATAAACCGTAATCTCCGTATCCGCAGACACTTCTTCCTGCTCGGTTTCCTGTCCTGCTCCCGCATCTTCCTCAGCCGTTGAACACCCGGATAATATCATAGAACTCATGCAGATTCCTGACAATAACAATGCTGTTCCTTTTCTTACTTTTCCCCATTTCATAGTGTTGTCTCCTTTCATATTTGTTTATCTTCTACGTACAAGATCTATTGTTACAATATCATATCATTTCATCTAAAACATACAAATATTTATCTAATTTTTATATTTTTATATCTATTTTGTACATTTTCTGTCACTGAATTTGTCTCCTGCGTCAAAAAGAGCTGCCATCTCAAGAAAACATTCTTGCGATAACAGCCCTTTTTTATCCAAATATAATCTCCGGCAATGTAATCTGTACACATGCTCCCAAAGATGCCTCTAACAGCTCTATTCCATAATCTTCACCATAATGCAGACGAATCCTCTGGCAACAATTCTGCAGTCCATAGCTTCCAGTCGGGACCAGATTATCCAACGCTAAAGTCTCATTGATCTGCTTCATTTTCTGCAATGGAATTCCCGATCCATTGTCAGTAATCTGAATATAGATCCTGTCACTGCAGGTAACCCGGATCTGAATCGACAACTCGAAATCCGACTCCGAGAAATCTCCATGAACAATGGAATTCTCCACGATCGGCTGGAGTGTGAACTTGGGAATTCCGCATTCTGCAACATGAGGCTCGCAGCAAATATCCCACTTTATACGTCCGTCATATCCTTCATACTCTATCTGAAGATAAGATGAGAT
>CANDQP010000024.1 GCA_947388185.1 uncultured Dorea sp.
TAATGATTCAGCGCCGTTACAATGATCAGCGTGATGAATGCCACCAGCCAGTTCTGCCAGGAACCGTAATTCTCACTGCCCGCGCCGCCTGCCATATAGTTGATCGCAGTCGGGTACAGTGACAATCCGATGGCAAATACTACCGTGCCTGTGATCAGCGGCGGGAAAAACTTACGGATCTGCTTAATGAAGATCCCAACGATGATCGCTATCACACCGCCCACGATCTGTGCGCCCAGGATCGTCGCCACATCATAATCTCCGGCAATCGCCTGCATTGTCGGCACATAAGCGAAGCTGATCCCCATAATGATCGGAAGTCCGGAACCGATGGCAAGCGCCCCCTTGCGCAGCGGAAATAACTGGATAAAGGTAGTCAGCGCAGACATGACCAGCGCCGCCTGTATCAATATGATAGAATCTGCCGATGACAATCCCGCCACCCCTGCCACAATGATCGCCGGTGTCACACATCCTACAATCATCGCCACTACATGCTGCAGCGCCAATGGAATTGCCTGTGAGGCCGACGGCTTTCCATCGATTCTGAATAATTCGCCCGAGGCTCCACTCATTGATTCTCTGCTCATCTCTTTTTTTATTTCCTCCTTTTCTCAAATCGGAACATCTGCTTAAATTAGTAATTTCAGAGAGACCAATCCCGCATCCTTCCATATTCTTTCATTAGTTTTTAACAATTTCCGTTCCTGTTGACTCTATAATAACATCAAATTGCTCAAAGTGCAATCTATATCTCAATATTTTTTTTGTCCCATAAAAATTTTTTATCACATAATTCCGCAAAGCCTTGCGGTTGCTGGGATTGTATATTTTCAAATACAAAAATATTTTTGTGTATCTAAAAATTTTTTTATTTTTCTATTGCTTTTTTATTTTTTTGTGCTATGATGGACGTAGAGAGACCGAAAAAAATGAAAATTGAAGAACGTAGAAACGGAGGTATCCATATGGCAATATCCAGATTAGATATGTTAAAACAGATTGCGGCCGGACTCGCAGCGCAGTTCGGAGAGAACTGCGAGATTGTTGTACACGACCTGACTGCCGAACCGGCGAACAGTTCTATCGTACATATCGAGAACGGGAACCTCACCGGCCGACAGATCGGCGATGGTCCGTCCGGCGCAGTCTTAAGCGCTCTCAAGCATCAGAAGGGACCGCTTAAGGACAGACTTGCTTACCTGACCAGAACCGAGAGCGGACGGATCTTCAAATCCAGCACCATCTATATCAACGATGACAACGGAGACTTGCACTATATCCTTTCTATCAATTACGATATCACGAATCTCCTTGCGATAGAAAGCAGCATCCACTCCCTCACAAGCTGTGCGGATTCGGATGCACACGCAGAGCAGAGTTCACCTAACGTCATCACCCATGACGTCAACAAGCTGTTATCCGAGCTGATCGAACAGTCCGTTGCCCTGGTAGGAGTACCTGTACCGCTTATGACGAAAGAGGATAAGATCAAGGCGATCAATTTCCTTAACGATGCAGGCGCGTTCCTAATTACAAAATCAGGAGATAAAGTAGCGAAATATTTCGGCATCTCCAAGTACACACTCTACAGCTATGTAGACATCAACAAATAGTTATTTCATATTATAAGGAGGTTTTTAGAAAAATGAGCAGCACTGGAACAATCAAATGGACGCTCAACAACATTGCCAAAAGCGATGATAAGCAGGTTCAGAATATGTCTGTGGAAGAGATGGAGAAGGCAAGTAATTTCCACAAGAGCTTCCCTCAGTATGAGGTCACACCTCTGACCCGCTTATCCGGTCTGGCCGATCACCTGGGACTTAGACGACTCTATGTCAAAGACGAGTCATACCGCTTCGGCCTGAATGCATTCAAGGTACTTGGAGGATCTTATGCGATCGCGAGATATATCGCACAGCAGACAGGCAAGGATGTAAGTGAGATTCCTTATAACGTACTTACTTCCGAGAAATTAAGAGAAGAATTCGGTCAGGCGACCTTCTTCACCGCTACCGACGGTAATCACGGACGCGGAATCGCATGGGCTGCCAACAAGCTGGGACAGAAATGTGTCGTAAGAATGCCGAAGGGTACCACCCAGACCAGACTCGAGAACATCGCGAAGGAGAATGCGACCGTTACCATCGAGAACCTGAACTACGATGACTGTGTGCGCATGGCGGCTAAGGAAGCCGAGAACACAGAGCACGGTATTATGGTACAGGACACCGCCTGGGAAGGTTATGAGGAGATCCCGACCTGGATCATGCAGGGTTACGGAACTCTTGCCATGGAAGCCGACCAACAATTAGCCGAAGACGGATGCCGCCCGACTCACATATTTATCCAGGCAGGCGTCGGATCACTGGCCGGCGCAGTTGTCGGATACTTCGCAAACCGCTTCAAAGAGAATCCTCCGGTCATGGTCGTTGTGGAAGCCAATGCGGCAGACTGTCTCTACCGCTCCGCTATGCAGGGCGACGGAAGCCGTGTGGATGTAACCGGTGATATGCTGACCATCATGGCAGGTCTTGCCTGCGGCGAAGCCAACACCGTATCCTGGGATATCTTAAGAAACCACGCCGACGCATTCGTCTCCTGCCCTGACTGGGTAAGCGCTAACGGCTCGCGTATCTACGGCGCTCCGGTCAAAGGTGATACACAGGTCATCTCCGGTGAGTCCGGATCCGTCACCATGGGACTGGTGCACGCGTTGATGACAAAGCCGGAATACAAGGATATCAAGGAAGCCTTGAAGTTAGACGGGAATTCTGAAGTCCTTCTGGTATCCTCAGAAGGCGATACCGATCCGGACCGTTACCGCGAGATCACCTGGGAAGGGTTATGCGGATCCGATAAGGAACCATTTGCAGGAATATAAAAAACGTTTGGAAGACAATAATTATAATAAAGGAGAAGAAAAATGTTAGACTTTAACAAAGTGAAAGAAGCTGCACAGGGATATGAGAAGGATATGACCGCTTTCTTGCGTGCGATCGTGAAGAATCCGGGCGAGAGCTGTGATGAGAAGGCTCACATTACTACGATCGCTGATGAGATGAGGAAGGTCGGATTCGATGAGGTCCAGATCGACCCGCAGGGAAATGTGATCGGCTACATGGGGACCGGCGACAAGATCATCGCATACGATGCACATATTGATACAGTCGGTATCGGCAATATCGAGAACTGGAACTTCGACCCATATGAAGGTTATGAGAACGAGACAGAGATCGGCGGACGCGGCGTGTCTGACCAGTGCGGCGGTATCGTATCCTCCGTGTACGGCGCTAAGATCATGAAAGACCTCGGCCTGATCCCGGAAGGCTGCAAGATCATGGTTGTGGGAACTGTTCAGGAAGAAGACTGTGACGGACTCTGCTGGCAGTATATCATCAACGAGGATAAGGTCCGCCCGGAATTCGTTGTTTCCACAGAGCCGACGGACGGCGGTATCTACCGCGGACAGAGAGGACGTATGGAGATCCGCGTAGATGTTAAGGGTGTATCCTGCCATGGTTCTGCTCCGGAGCGCGGAGACAACGCGATCTACAAGATGGCAGATATCCTTCAGGATGTCCGCGCATTGAATGAGAACGACGCAGAAGACGGAACCGAGATCAAGGGTCTTGTTAAGATGTTAGATGCCAAGTATAACCCAGATTGGGAAGAGGCTCGTTTCCTTGGACGCGGTACCGTAACCGTATCCCAGATCTTCTACACCTCACCCAGCCGCTGTGCGGTTGCTGATTCCTGTGCGATCTCTCTTGACCGCCGTATGACATTCGGCGAGACCTGGGAGAGCTGCCTTGACGAGATCCGCGCTCTGCCAAGCGTTCAGAAGTACGGCGATGATGTGACGGTATCTATGTACAACTACGATCGTCCGTCCTACACAGGATGCGTATATGAGATCGAGTGCTACTTCCCGACCTGGGCAATCCCGAAGGATCACAAGGTAACCAAGGCTCTGGAAGCTTCCTACAAGAATCTCTACGGCGACAACCGTATCGGCGCTGCCGAGACGCTTGAGATGAGAAAGGCCCGTCCGCTGGTTGACAAATGGACCTTCTCTACCAACGGTGTATCTATCATGGGAAGGAACGGAATCCCATGTATCGGATTCGGACCCGGCGCAGAGGCTCAGGCCCATGCACCAAACGAGAAGACCTGGAAACAGGATCTTGTAACATGTGCAGCTGTATATGCTGTTCTTCCTGCAGAATACTGCAAATAAAATTAAAATTCGGAGGATTATGATTATGAAAACATTACAGGATTATATTGATAAGTTAAATGCGTTGAACTTTAAAGAGATGTACAATGGAGATTTCTTCTTAACATGGGAGAAGACGGATGATGAGATCGAAGCGGTATTTACACTTGCTGACGCGCTTCGTTTCATGAGAGAGAACAATATCTCTACGAAGGTATTCGAGAGCGGGCTTGGAATCTCCTTATTCCGCGACAATTCCACACGTACACGTTTCTCCTTCGCTTCCGCTTGCAACCTGCTCGGCCTGGAAGTTCAGGACCTTGACGAAGGCAAGTCTCAGGTTGCTCACGGCGAGACAGTCCGCGAGACGGCTAACATGATCTCCTTCATGGCTGACGTAATCGGTATCCGCGACGATATGTATATCGGCAAGGGAAATGCTTACATGCACGAAGTTGTTGACGCCGTAACACAGGGCAACAAGGACGGAATCCTTGAACAGAAGCCTACGCTCGTAAACCTGCAGTGCGATATCGACCATCCGACACAGGCCATGGCCGACATGCTCCACATCATCCACGAGTTCGGCGGTGTCGAGAACTTAAAAGGCAAGAAGCTTGCAATGACATGGGCTTACTCTCCTTCTTACGGCAAGCCGCTGTCCGTTCCGCAGGGAATCATCGGACTGATGACACGTTTCGGCATGGACGTTGTTCTGGCTCACCCGGAAGGATACGAGATCTTTCCGGAGGTAGAAGAAGTTGCTGCCAAGAACGCGGAGAAGTCCGGCGGTACATTTACTAAGACCAACAACATGGCAGAGGCATTCAAGGATGCCGATATCGTATATCCTAAGAGCTGGGCTCCGTTCGCAGCTATGGAGAAGCGTACAGAGCTCTACGGCAACGGAGATACCGAAGGAATCAAGGCTCTGGAGAAAGAGCTGCTCGCACAGAACGCGGAATACAAGGATTGGGCTTGTACAGAAGAACTGATGGCTACGACGAAGGACGGCAAGGCCCTCTACATGCACTGTCTGCCAGCCGACATCACTGGCGTAAGCTGTGAGACAGGCGAAGTTGATGCTTCTGTATTCGATCGCTACAGAGATCCGTTATACAAAGAAGCCAGCTTCAAGCCGTACATCATCGCCGCTATGATCTTCCTTGCGAAATTCGCTGACCCGGCCGATGTTCTTAAGAAACTGGAAGAAAAGGGCACTCCAAGAGTATTCAAATAGGGAGAAAACAGGAGGAATCATATATTATGGAAAAGAAAAAAAGAGTTGTGATCGCTCTTGGCGGCAATGCCCTTGGCAATACTCTGCCTGAACAGATGGCAGCCGTGAAGATTACCGCCAAAGCAATCGTAGATCTGATCGAAGACGGCTGTGAGGTTGTGGTTTCCCACGGAAACGGCCCGCAGGTCGGCATGGTGAACAACGCTATGATCGCCCTCACCCATGAGGACGAGGCACAGCCTAATACACCGCTCTCCGTCTGCGTTGCCATGAGTCAGGCTTATATCGGGTATGACCTGCAGAATGCGCTCCGCGAGGAACTGCTGAACCGCAATATCTCCAACGTGCCGGTGGCAACCATGATTACTCAGGTCCGCGTAGATGAGAATGACCCGGCTTTCCAGAATCCATCCAAACCGATCGGCAAATTCGTCGACGCCGAGCAGGCGAAGAAGATGGAAGAAAGCTTCAACTATATCATGAAGGAAGATTCCGGAAGAGGCTACCGCCGTGTGGTAGCTTCCCCGAAACCGGTAGAGATCATCGAGATCGAGACCATCCGTACCATGGTGAATGCCGGAAACCTTGTGATCGCCGGAGGCGGCGGCGGAATCCCGGTTACCAGACAGGGCAATCATCTGAAGGGCGCAAGCGCCGTGATCGACAAGGACTTCGCAAGCTGCCTGCTAGCGAAAGAACTAGATGCGGACTACCTGATCATCCTCACTGCGGTAGAAAAGGTCGCGTTAAACTTCGGTAAGCCGGATGAAAAGTGGCTTGGCGACATCTCCGTAGAAGAAGCGAATCAGTATATCGGCGAAGGACATTTCGCTCCCGGCTCCATGCTTCCGAAGGTACAGGCCGCAGTCGACTTCGCTTCCTCCAAGAAAGGGCGCACCGCACTGATCACACTCCTTGAGAAATCAAGAGACGCTGTACAGGGCAAGACCGGAACCATGTTCCATGCTTAAATACAAGGGATATAGTAATATCGGATATTACTATATCCCTTCTCTATATCTGGTGTGACTTCATCACAGACTCAATCTTTTCCTTCCTGTATAATAAAGAAAAAACAAAAGGAGTTTCACCATGACAAAAAGGAAAGCGGCTGTCAGTATCCGGGAATGTGTTGCCTGCGGATGCTGCATAAAAGTCTGTCCGCGAAACGCAATCACCGTTCCTCATGGCATCCATGCAGTCATTGACAGGGAGTTATGCATTGGATGCGGGAAATGTGTAAAGGAATGCCCTGCAAGTATTATCTCATTGGAGGTGTCAGAGAAATGAAAAGGAAAAAGAAATGGTACGATTATCTTTGGATTGCCTCTCTTACCTACCTGATCCTTGGATTTTTCAATATCCTCTTTGCATGGCTGGGCCTTTTATGCTTTTTTATCCCTCTTGCCATAGCGGTTGTACAGGGCAATAAGGCGTACTGCAACAAATATTGCGGCAGAGGTCAGCTATTTTCCCTGGTCGGCGGCAGGTTCGGACTGTCACGCAAAAAGGATATCCCCGGTTGGATGAGATCCGGCTGTTTCCGATATGGATTTTTGATATTCTTCTTTGCAATGTTCTTCCTTATGCTGTGGAACACCTGGCTGGTTTTCGCCGGAGCTAAGGATCTCGGCACTGCGGTAACACTGCTGTGGACATTCAAACTCCCATGGCATTGGGCTTACCACGGCACATTTTTCTCCGACGGCGTAGCCCAGTTTGCTTTCGGCTTCTACAGTGTGATGCTTACCTCCACCATATTAGGATTCCTTACCATGGTCATGTTCAAACCCCGTTCCTGGTGCGTATACTGTCCCATGGGAACAATGACGCAGCTTATATGCAAAGCAAAAACAAATCAGAACTAAGAGAAGTGTGAAGCCATACATAATAAAGGCTTCACACTTCCGTCCCTTTAATCCACTCCAAGATCTGCATCTATCCCAAGACACCGGCACAACTCTTCCACCAATGCCCCCACCACTGCCTCACAGCGCCGTATATCCGCAGTCTCTACGAACTCATCCGGCTTATGAGCATACCTTAAGCTTCCAGGTCCATAAGACATACACTCCCGGTTTCCAAGCTTCCCGGCAATCACGGCCGTATCCGTATATCCCGGGAACACACGCACCTTACACTCTTCCCCTGTCACCTTCTTAACCGACTTCTTAAGCACCTCAAGCAATTCAGAAGCCTCATTCTTCTCAATATAGGGCCGGTTACCCGTCACCTGGTAATCCACCGTAATTCCCGGGACCATCTTCTTAGCTTCATCGGCCGCCTCTTCCACGATCTTAAGCACTTCCTTGTCATCTGTCGGCGGAGACAGCCGACAGTCCATCCAGAGCTCGCATTCATCCGGAACTACATAAGGCTGATACCCTCCTAAGATCTGTCCGAAGGTCACCGTTGAAGGTCCCATCTCATCATGCACCGGCAGTTGTCCGAATGCCGCTCTGACGCGTGTGATCAGCTCTGCCGCAGCAGCCACCGCGTCTGCCCCCTGTTCCGGCTTGCTGGCATGCGCCGTGATCCCATGCACATTCACTTTAACCCAGAACCTGCCTTTATGGGCCATCTGAATCTCCCCGTCTGTAGGTTCTAAGTCAAGCACCCAGTCATGTTCTCCCACCAGACCGCTTTCTATCGCATGTTCAATCCCCCGCATATCCGCTTCCTCATCTACTGTACACAGAAGACGCAAGGGACGGCGAAGACGAAGAGTCCCTTGCGCCGCCGCTTCTGCAGTCTTACGAAACACACTCAACGCGCAGGCAAGCCCCGCCTTCATATCGCAGGCGCCCCGGCCATAGATCCTGCCGTCCTTAAGTTCTCCGCCAAAAGGATCTCTCGTCCAATCCTTTCCAGCCACCACCGTATCCATATGGCAGGCAAGCACCAGCATCGGTCCCGGATTCCCCGGCAGACTGCCGGAAAGTTCATTCCCGCAGCTTACTGGAATCGTAGCCGCTACGTTACTGCGGCCCGGCAGCACCTCATCAACTGCAAGATCGATATCCAGATCTGAAAGATATTGCCTGACAAACGCTTCTATTTCACCCTCGCCCATCCCCGGATTCGTACTCTCAATCTGTACCAGTTCACGGGTCAGCTCTACCACATCACACATCACTCTTCTCCTTCCTCTAGTGTGCTGGAAGCGCTTCCTGCATCAAAGTCACAAGCACCTTCATATTCCCGCATTTCCTCTTCTTAATCTCCCGCCAGATATCCGCTGCGATCTCCTGCCGGCTGGCTGTATCCGCCTTATTCAGTACAACCACATACTCCATATTTCCGGCGATCCCTTTTCTTCCTGCCCGGTCACTCACAGCAAGCATCGCAATATCCTTCGGCTCAAGTATATCCTCCACATCCTTCTGCAGGAAATCTGCCGCCATCTCCGCCCGGAAACAGACCTCACGGATCCGCCTTCCCACCGCATCCAGCCCATATACCGACAGGACACAAGTTACCTGAGACAGAAGCACCGGCTCGTGCTTTGCCGGGATCTTAACCGGAAGCCGTCTGGCCCCGTCCGCCTCTATCAATATGGGACCGGGAAGCTCAAGCACGCGCTCAAGAACCGCCCCGGGAAGGATCTTTATCTTTCCCTCCCCGGCTCCGGCAAATACACACCCCACACGCTCCCGGGTCTCCAGGATCTCTTCTGCAGACGGGTCAGTCAGAAATCCCGGGAAATTCTCTGCCTTCATATGTGTTGTTGTGATGACAGCCGGCTTCACATCCAATGCCTGGTATTCCTTCGCCAACCATTTCAGCAGCGTCGTCTTCCCGCCTGCACCGACCGCCGCTATCCTTGGATTCTCCCGCCCTTCAAGAGCCAGGGCTTCTATCAGTGACGAATGCACCTTAAGCTTCCCTTCTATCATCTCTGCAACTATTCTGCACACTACGTCAGCACCTTCTCCAGAATATCAAACAGAGCTTCCATATCAATAGGCTTCGCAATATGCCCGTTCATACCGCTCTTTAACGCCTCCTGGCGGTCCTCCTCAAAAGCATTGGCAGTCATCGCTATGATCGGTACGGACGCAAGCTTTGGATCCTCAAGCTTACGGATCGTCTTCGTCGCCTCATACCCGTCCATAACCGGCATCTGCACATCCATAAGCACCAGTTGGTAATACCCCGGTTCAGAGTCCTTAAGCATATCAACCGCCTCCTGACCGTCTTTCGCGACCTCCAGCGTGAATCCTGCCTCTTCAAGGATCGCCTCAGCAATCTCCTGATTCAATTCATTATCCTCTGCCAGAAGGATACGGCCCGCGCGGAAGGATTTCTGTTCCAGAAGCCCACCCTTACGTTCCTCTTCCTCTGCATTGACGATCGAATGCAGACAGCTCCTAAGTTCTGATAAGAACATCGGCTTACTGCAGAATGCCGTCACTCCGGCTTCTCTTGCCTCATCCTCAATATCCGTCCAGTCATAAGCTGTCAGAATAATGATCGGAACATCTTCTCCCATCTCCTTGCGGATCCTTCGTGTAACTTCTACCCCGTTCATATCCGGCAGCAGCCAGTCAATAATGTATACACTGTAAATATTGTCGCGCATGACCGCCTGACGGGTGCGTAAGACCGCTTCTTTTCCTGACAAGGTCCACTCTGCGCGCATTCCGATCTGCCCCAGCATATAGGAAACGCTGTCACAGCTATTGAAATCATCATCTACGACCAACGCCCTGCAGCCCTTAAGCTGCGGGATATCCTGAGGAATCTTCTCCCCGGAATGCAGACGGAACGTAAATGAGACCGTAACCTCTGTTCCCACATTCTGCTCACTCTTCACCACAATAGAGCCGTTCATCATATCAACGATATTCCTTGTGATCGCCATCCCAAGTCCAGTTCCCTGGATTCCGCTGATCGTCGAATTCCGTTCTCTTTCAAAGGGTTCAAAGATATGGTCAACGAACTCCTGACTCATACCGATACCGGTATCCTTGATATTAAATTCATAATTGGCGCTGCCGGCAGGCGCCCCCGGCTTCTCCGTGATCCGAAGACTGATGATGCCGCCCGCTCCTGTATATTTTACCGCATTGCTGAGCAGATTCAGCAACACCTGATTCAGCCGAAGCTTATCGCAATAGATCTCCTCATCGAAGACATCCACCGTATCTATATATAACTCCAACTGCTTGGCGTGGACGTCCGCCTGCAGAATATTCTTAAGCCCATGCAGAATCTCCGGCAGGCTGCACTCCTTCTCATCCAGATGCATCTTGCCGCTCTCGATCCGGCTCATATCCAGCACATCATTGATCAGACTCAGCAGATGATTCCCTGATGTCATGATCTTCTTCAGATACTCTTCTACCCTCTCCTTATGCTCGATATGCGTGATCGCCAGAGCTGTAAATCCAACGATCGCATTCATCGGAGTGCGGATATCATGAGACATATTGGACAGGAATACGCTCTTCGCCTTGCTCGCTCTGTTCGCCTGCATGAGGGCATCCTCAAGCAGACTCTTCTTCTCCATCTCCTCGCGCATCTCCACATCCACACTGCGGAAACCCATGACAACTCCCTGGATCTTCTCCCATGCTCCGGTCCGGACCACCTTCATCTGGAAATATCTCATCTCATCATTCCACAAAGTCCGGTAATTCACGATACAGAGTTTCTTGTCCGACAATTCGTTCTTAAGGCCGTCTACAGAAGCCGCTAATCTAAGCATCTCCCTGTCTTCCTCATACACGAACTTCTGTATGTAAGTTTCCATGCACTCTTCCAACACCAGATCACCATGGAAGATCGAATCAAACATATGCATATGGTCGTCCGCGACCTGCAGATGTCTGCCTTTCCCTGTGTCAAGATCAAAGAAGCAGACCATGTTATAATCCACACTCAATGCCTGAAGCAGATCCTTATTATGCTTCTCCTTCTCTTTCTCCTGCTGCTTTTGACGGGTACAGTCCAGAAGGAACCGCTGATAGAACAGTTCTCCGTCCTCCTTAAGGAGCTTAATATTACCCATCACATGCAGAAGCTCCCCATCCTTATGCTGGACGCTGTATTCTACACTGACGCTGTCCCCTTCTTTCTTAAGCCTCGTGATACACTCCCTGAGCCTCTCCTTATCCTCAGCCACGACAGAATCCGCAACCATGTTAAATCCTTCCGCGAGCATCTCCTCATGAGATTCGTATCCCAGGATATTGAGCGCCGCTCTGTTAACCCTGATGATACGTGTTCCGTCCAGAGAATGGCAGAGGATTCCGCAGTCCATACTGGTGAAAACCGTCTCCAGCGTATGATTCTTCCTGACGATCTCCTGTTCATAGGCACGCTCCTGAGTCACGTCAATCGCGACCCCGACTGTACCCATCACACTCCCGTCCAGATCATACAGCGGAGACTTATAAGTCGTCAAAAGCTTGGTTCCATCACCGGTCATCACCGTCTCCTCAGATACGAACGTCTTCTTCTTGCTCATGACCTCCCGCTCCGACTCGATACAGGCCGGATCGTCGAACTCCACATCCCAGATATACGCATGCCCGCGTCCTTCTACCTGCTTCTTCGTCTTATTGACCGTCTTGCAGAAGCTGTCGTTGACCTTCTCATGTATCCCGTTCTTATCCTTATACCAGATCAGATTCGGAATATGATTGATAGTTGCTTCAAAGAAATGGCTAGTCTGCCAGTAGTCCTTCTCTGTCTTACACGCCCTAAGCCACCTGAGAATATGAAATCTGCTCTCGGCATCTGTCATCGGCATAGTCCATATATCATGAATCTCCTCCATATATTCTTCCAATAACAGAATCTGTTCCTTATCTGCAAGCACAATAAGACTGGCATCCGGTCTCTTCCCGGAAACCAGTGTCTTCATTGTACTCACGCTATCCATACCCTGTAGATTCGCCAGTATTACGTCTGCCCCGGACGACAGCTCTTCTTCTGGTCTCTCACTCTCCATAAACTCATGGGTAAAATTCTCAAAAGGACGTATCTCCTTCACAATATCAAAAGTACCGCATGTATGACCTGTTAAATAGAAATGAATATGGCAATGGTACATCTCTGTCCTCTCCTCATATATACATATAAATAGTAAGCATTCTTTCACATATATATTGTAACAATTGTATAATTCGCTGTCAATACGGAGATACCCGTGTTTTCGACGCATTTGCGGTTCTCTCCCATGCCGTTAAAAATATTTTTCCAAAATAAACTCCTTTTTACCGTCAAAAAGGTTATATTAATTGTAAGACGTTTTACAAAAGGGAGATGAGCCTCGTGTTGGAAGATAAGGAACTGATCCGGCGGATCCAAAACGGACAAACAGAATACCTGAACCAGATCGCCGAAAAATACTATAACGACATTTACTATTTCTGCCGCTATCAGACCGGCAGCCGGGAAGATGCCTACGATCTGGCACAGGAAACATTCCTGCGCTTCATAAGATATGTAGACCATTATCGGTACCGTAACCTGAAAGGATATCTTCTGACCATCGCCATGAACCTATGCCGGGAATATATGCGGGCAGCCGCGAAGACACATTCGCAGGAGAAAATACCTGACTCCGCGGCCTGGCACGGTATTCTGACAAGTTCAGAAACGCCGCATGCGGACAGCCGCACGAGAACCTCTGAAAACGCAGTCTTACTTGCCGAAGCGCTCCTTGCACTCCCGCAGACACAGCGTGAAGCCGTACTTCTCCACCATTTCTACGGATATAAGAACCGTGAGATCGCACGGATGACAGGCGCTTCTTATGATGCTGTCAAATCCCGCATCAGGCAAGGACTCCAGAAGCTTGGCAAACTTCTGGATCCGGATGATTTCAGAGAACATCTATAGAGAGGAGAGATTATTATGACATCTCATATACCAAAGGACGATGAATGGCGATTTCCATTGGACGAACGAAGGAAAGTCCAGAGCCTTGCCGTCATCCGCCGGGAAGCTTTCAAGAAACGGATTCGGCATTATCCGGTATTTCCGGAACACATATGGAACCAGCTTCGTTTCAGACCCTTGGATCAATGGCTCACCCAGGGAGGCGTTCTCATGGCTGCCATGCTGCTGGCGCTTTGGCTGCGCCGTGAGAATACCGGAAGCCTTAAGACTGTTTCCGCCTGCTCCGTGTTCCTTGTATTTGCCGGGAATATCTGTTTAAATCACGCGGCACGCCTGTTTTCCTGGCATATGGCAGAGCTTGAACAGACACTTTACCTGAACCTGAAACAACTGATCTGTATCCGGATGCTGGAAGCAGGAATCGCCGATCTGATCATACTGGCGCTGTTTCTTGGAATTACCGGCCATAACAATACCATGGGGATCGGAGTAACCCTGCTCTATATGCTGGTTCCGTTTCTGTGGTCAGATACGCTGTACCTGCACATGCTGGTACACATAAGAAGCACCTCATACGGCTTCCGCTCCTTCGCCCTTGGGCTGCTCTGCGGTATCCTCGCACTGTTCCCGGTACTGTGGACACCGGCGTATGAGCCGGAAAACCTGATCATATGGCAGATACTGGCCTTTGCCGGTCTGTCTGTGCTGATCGC
This sequence comes from uncultured Dorea sp., assembly GCA_947388185.1. Taxonomy (GTDB): domain Bacteria; phylum Bacillota; class Clostridia; order Lachnospirales; family Lachnospiraceae; genus Sporofaciens. The sequence goes on from CANDQP010000024.1 coordinate 14,027, forward strand.
AGAAATATATTCTATACTTACGAAAATAGAAAGAGGGGATCATATATGCCTGAACTGACATTAGACCGCATTACCAAACATTTCAAGAATAAGATTGCCGTAGACAATGTCTCGCTCTGTCTAAAAGAAGGAATCTACGGTTTCCTTGGCGCAAACGGTGCAGGGAAGACCACTTTGCTCCGCATGATCTGCGGCGTACTTAAGCCCACCGCCGGAGAGATCCGCTATGACGGCGCCGAGATCGGCAGATTAGACGGCGATTATCGCTGTATGCTGGGATATCTGCCTCAGGACTTTGGCTATTATCCTGACTTCTCCGCCCGAAGATACCTGGAATATCTGGCAGCATGCAAGGCGGTCCCAAGAGAGCTTGCCCGCGATAAGGTGCAGGAAATGCTCCGCCTGACAGGGCTTGAAGCAGATCAGCGTGCGAAGATCAAGACATTTTCCGGCGGAATGATAAGACGCCTGGGGATCGCTCAGGCCCTCCTTAACGACCCGGAGATCCTGATCCTGGATGAACCCACCTCAGGGCTTGATCCCAAAGAACGGATCCGCTTCCGCAATATCATCAGTTCTCTGTCCAAAGGACGGATCATCATCCTGTCCACCCATATCGTTTCCGACGTGGAATTCATCGCGGATAAGATCCTTCTCATGAAGCAGGGCCGGATCGAAGGCCAGGGAACCGTCGGGGAGATTACCGGGGATATAGAAGGCAGGGTATGGGAGTATCTGGCCGATCAGGAAGAAGCGCTGCGTATGAACGATATCTTTGCTGTCAGCAATCTGAAGAATGAGGGAGAGAAGGTCCGTCTCCGAATCGTCTCGGACGTCTGTCCCCGCGAAGGCGCCGTACCAGCACAGCCCGGTCTGGAGGACGTATATTTATATCATTTCGAGGAGGTATCAGAACATGTGGACAATCTGGAAAGAAGAACTCTATAAGATCGCATCCCGCAAACTCGTCTGGCTGGGGGTAACCCTTCTGTTGGCATTCGTCACCTTCCGGCTGTATTCGGAGCAGAACACCTACTCTTCGACGATTGACGGGAAAACCTACCGGGGAACAGAAGCGATCCAGAAGGACCAGGAACTAACCCGGCTCTATGCCGGAACCCTGACTCTTGACAAGGTGAAACAGATCTATGAAGAATATGGATTTTTTTCTTATGACAAGGATAATAAGACACGGCTTGGGAATTACTGCAACTGGTTTATATCGACGGAATTCACGAATTTTATGCAGACCGACGGGGATGATCCGGGACAGGTCCATTTCTACACAGGGCAGGACTGGGAATTCAACGCCGAACCTCTTCTTCATGGCGGAATCCGGTTCGACTATATCTATGGATGGAGCGATCTTGCGGAAATATATGTCATGACCATTATTATATTATTTATCCTGCTGATCATAGGACTGACTCCCCTCTTCTCCGAAGAATACCAGCTGAAAACAGCGGATATCTTAAGAACCTCGCGAAGAGGAAGACAGAGCGGAATCTGGATGAAGATACTGGCGGCCCTATTCTTCTCTGTTGTCCTAGTCTTGGCAGTGACCGCCTATCTGTGGGGAATCTACCTTGATGTCTACGGCACTCAGGGACTAGACGCTTCGGCCGCTCTCTTAAGCTTCGCTTATGGATATTACCCGGAAACAGCCGCAGGATTCCTGGTATTCCTCTTCTTCCTTGGGCTTGCGGGGGCGATTCTCCTGACCGGGCTTACGGCGGGAGTCTCCGCATTCTGCCAAAGCCCCTTCCTTGCGCTGGTCATCTCTGTCGCCGGATTCCTGCTGCCGGTCTTCTGGATCAAGGTATTTGCCCCTACATGGATCCTTGGCCCTAAACTCACGAAGATTGTAACCCACCTCATGGCATCCATGCCGGTGTACCTCCCGCAGAGTCCCGGATTCTCATTTTCCAGAGGGCAGTTTCTATTGCATCTGTGTATCGCTCTGGCAGCCGGGACCGGAGGAATCCTGCTTGGATACCGCAGGTACCGAAGCGCATCACGCTGATATACGTCTATACCAGATGCGCGATCTTATCCGTAAGCCGTACAAACGGCTTGCGGGATACCGCCCACACCAGCGCTATGCAGAACAGGATCAGCAGAATGCTCTCCCCGTTGCTGCGCACCGACCCCAGGATGGTCGACCGGTACTTGAAACAGCTATAGATCAACCCGTGGAAGATATAGACTGCCATCGTCCGCTCCCCCAGATAGGAATAGGACTTCTTCTTCGACGGAAGCACCAGCATGAACAGATAGATCAGCAAAAACGAGATGGCGTAGCACACCACTCGGACCAATATCCCCTCTGCCGGGGATAAGCCAAGCTCCTCATAGGAATACCGTCCGTAGAACACCTTAACCGATAACCGGTGATGATAGTCGTCGGCAAATAAGAACGCCGCCATAAGCCCCATAAGGCCCAGCGCCCCCATATACCCCTGCCAGTTACGGAATCTGGCAAGCCATGCACTGTCGAACTCCATTCCTGCCAGGAAAAACGGGAAGAAGAACAGGATCCGCGGAATCGAGAGGAAATTCCCGATCCCGACCAATCCAACCGCCAGCCCTGCCGCCAGGGTGATCGGCATATGATAAGGAATCCTCCTGACAACGGGCGCCGCCAGTCTCCACACACATAACGCCATCAGATACCATAAGGTAAATTTGGGTCTGGTAAAATACAACTCTGTCTCTTTGTCGAGAACAAACGTATATAATAGGTAATAGATCACTTCATATACAAAATACGGGATCACCAGTCCGCTGATCAGCTTCTTCACCGAAGGAACCTTTTTCGAGAAATATCCCGATATGAAGATAAACGCCGGCATATGAAACGCCACGATTCCCCATTTCAGCTCATACAAGAACGGGTTCTGGTCGTAGCAGGGCTCAATAAAATGACCGATCACTACCAGCACGATCAAAAGCACCTTATAATTGTCAAAAAGATATTCTCTTTGTTTATTCTCCATTCTGCCTTCCTCTCTGATATCAAATCTTGCCGGACAAAGCCGCCCGCAGGCATCCATCCATCATCCATCATCAAGTATCCTATGGGTACAGTTTATTATGATAAGCTTTGCAGATGAAAAAATCAAGCTTGAAAATCAAAAAAATGAGTGATAAAATTATCAATAAATATAGTTATACTCCAAGAATCCTGAAGGAATTTGAGTATTATTCATTCTAAAATCTATTTATTCAGGGGGAATCTTATGAAATTTCTTGTAAATCGCAAGCTTGCTACACGTATCAGTATCATTACGACAGCAATCATCTTTGCAGGGATGCTTCTTCTATGGTTTGTCGTCTCCAGCCGCGTCGCTTCCATGGTAAAAAATAATATCACGAACCAGATGACCGACGCTGTGGAATCCAGGGCCGCCATTATCAACGACTATGTTGCTTCCGCAGAAGAATATCTTACGGCCTTTTCCTTGAGCAGCGAAGTTCACGACCTTCTCATGAATCCTGACGACCCTGCCCTGCAGCAGAAAGGGCAGCAATATACCGAGGATTTTGCAGCAGTCAAAGGTGTGTTCGAAGGACTTTATATCGGCACTCCTGATACATATATCCTAACTCATACCTCTCAGGGCGCGATCGGTATGACCACCCGGAAGGGTGATTCTCTGGACGTATTCCGCGATACCATACTGTCCAAGCCGCAGCTCACCAACCTGGGGATCATGGAGTCTCCGGGAACCGGAAGCATGATCATCTCCATGTATTACCCGCTCTTTGACAATGACAGGTGTATTGGTTATGTAGGTGCAGGCGTCTACGCCAGCCGGCTGATGGATGCTCTGCTGGATCTGGACATCGAAGGTCTTCCCAACAGCGAGTATGTATTCTTGAATGCCACGACCGGCATGTACCTGTACCATGAAGACGAAGAGCTATTGAATACCGAGACAACCGATAAGGGTTATCTCAAGATCCTTGAGAAGATTCAATCAGACGGCAGCACGCAGGCGGGCACCTATTCTTATCAGGATGAAAACGGCGTAGATCAGTTAGTTGTCTACAAGTATCTAAAGGACCGGGATTGGGTATTCATGGTACACGATAATACGTCGGAAGTCTACGGAGAGGTCGGTACTGTACGTTTTACCGTAGGTATTCTGTGTGCAGCCGTAGCGGCAGTCATTATATTTGTCACGATAGTGATCCTGCACCGTGTAGGACGGGAACTCATGGTTATGGAGCATTCCATCCGTCATCTGGGTAATCTGGAGCTTTCCGCCGATCAGGAACTAGAGTCCTTCTATGGAAGGGCAGACGAGATCGGCATGATCGCACAGACCATCCATAATGTCTGCAACTGCCTCAGGAAGACCATCGAGGATATCGGACGGATCTTAGGTGAGATGGCCAATGGCAATATCGCGGTGGATGTCGTAAAGAACGAGTCTTATTATATCGGTGATTTTAAAGTCCTTGCCGAGAGCCTTAAGAGCATACGGACCCATCTTACAGATGTAATGCGCGATATCACGCATATCGCTAATCAGGTCAATAGCAGTGCCAACCAGGTGTCTGCCGAAGCGCAGGCCTTATCACAGGGCACCATGCAGCAGAAGGATTCTATCAACGGACTGGTGTCCAATGTCACAGATATCACCGCACAGATCCAGAACAGTACCGTCCGCTGCAACGACGCTACCGATCTGGTTAACCGGGCTACCGGCTATGCGGCCGAAGCCGATACGAAGATGGAGCAGTTAATCACCGCCACAAGGAATATCGACCAGTCCTCATCCCAGATCGGCAGCATTATAAAGACGATCGAAGATATCGCTTTTCAGACGAATATCCTTGCGCTGAATGCCGCTGTCGAAGCTGCCCGGGCCGGCACCGCGGGTAAGGGCTTCTCGGTCGTAGCCGACGAGGTCAGAAGCCTGGCCGGCAAATCTGCCGATGCAGCCGGCAGCACGAGCACGCTGATCGGCCGTTCGCTTCAGGATGTGAAGACAGGCACAGAATCCACTAACCATGCTATCTCTGCGATGAAGGTGATCGGCGACTGCATCCAGTCCATCAAGACATTGATGGATGATATCGCACTTGCCAGCGTCCAGCAGTCTGAGATGATCGCTTCTATAGAGAACAGGATCAAAGAAGTCTCTAAGGTGACAGAGGAGAATTCCGATGCTGCCGAAGAGAGCGCGGCAATTTCCAATGAACTATCCGATCAGGCAAAGACTTTGAACCGTCTGATCAGCCAATTCCGTATACAGTAAGTTCTATCTTGTCATCTAAAAAGCAGCCGGGAAGGTTGAATTCATCAACCTCTCCCGGCTATTTTTACTGCAGCGCTAATCAGCCGTTTGGCATACATGCTATCGAAAATTTCTGAAAATACTTCCCGCCCTCACAGCAATCACAAGCGACGTTACGCCGGAAAACAGAACCACCGCATATTCGTATCCCTCACAGAATTCAAACAACACACCATACAGCGCATTTCCCAACGGCTGTGCACACATGGCGATCGTAAGAGCCACCGCGATCACCTTCCCGGTCAGGTTCTGGGGTGTCTCCGCCTGCATGAAAGACATCATCTGCACCGTAAAAACCGTCGATAGTATCATAATAATAAAGCAGCATACGGTGAGTACAAGATAATTGACCATCCCGGACGAAAACAAGATCAGCACAGCAGCTATTGGAAATATACATAAGGCGCTGGCAGTGATGAGGCTTCCAGCCTTCTGGATCGACAGTTTCCTGGCAAATATGCCCGCACCGATTCCTCCCGCCAGTCCTCCTGCCGCCAGGGCGCCCTGAGCATAACCATAGAGCCTGTTTGCCTGCGACGCTTCCAGCGCAAATACCTCCGTTACCAGATACGGCAGCGCAACAATGATCATGGCTGACAGAAACAGATTGATCCCGCATACTACCAGAAGTGTCTTCCCTATTACAGGCTTATCTCTGCGGATAAAACGGATGCTTTCTGTCATATCGGCCTTGACGATCTTCCAGATACTCCCTTCCGAGGCCGGCCTCTGAAACGGTATCTGTATGAAGACCTCCATGACTGCCGATAAGACAAAACAGACCATACATACCCATAAGACAGGCTTTATCCCGTATGCACTGTATAGGATACCCCCAAGCACCGGACCTGTCAGAGAAGAAAAGGAGCTGATCGTATTGATAATAGAATTCGCCGCCATAATATTGCCCGGAGCCGCCAACGCCGGGATACTCGCCTGCACGGACGGCTGATAGGCTCCCGCGATACCATACAGAAGCATCAGCGTGGCCGTCAGCAGGACAACGATATTCCCCTCATCCATAAGCAGGAAGAACACCAATATTACCGCCGCCGTGAAGAAATCCAATATTACCATGACATTTCTCTTATTCACCCGGTCCGCTACGATACCGCCCACCGGCGACAGCAGAATCGACGGTATGAACGCGCACGCCATCACAGTCCCGTACAGCGCTGATGATCCTGTCAGATTCAGCAAATATAAGGGCAGTGCAAATCTCAATGTAGCATTGCCAAACAGAGAAATGATCTGCCCGATGACAACCAATGTAAAATTCTTTGAAAAAAGCTTCTGATCCATGTATACCTCCTCACAATTTCCATACCGCACGACGGTATGTATAGACTTAAAAATGATCTGCCCCGTATTTAACATACCAGGGCAGAATGTTACTTGTTCTGCTGATAGATCGCCGCCAGCTTACACACCCTCTCTGACATCTCACTATCCACGCCTAATCCCTTAAGCATCTGGCCATATACTCTGAATTTGCGATAGATCTCTTCTGCTGAACTGTTGAATATCATCGGATTCGTCCAGATATTTCCCACAAGTATGATAAGCTCAGAAAGCTCCTTAGGGTAGTCCGTCTCAATAGAGCCGTCCGCGATCCCCTGCTGGATGATCGGCAGGATATAATTAGGAGCCGCATCTTCTATGGTCTCCTGCAGAAGGCTGAGCAGAAGCTTAGAGTTACTGCGCAGATTGGGCGCTACCGTAAATATCTCGTCCTGAACCGGCCGGTCCAGCGACGCCTTGAAGATAGCCTTAAGCTTCTCCTTACCGTTAAGATCCATACGGTCCCGGATATCGGCAAGCATCTTATTGGATTCAGCCATCATCCTGTCCATAACCGCATACAGTATATCTTCCTTCGACTTGAAATGATGGTAGATCGCACCCTTGCTAAATCCGCCCAGGTTATGAATGATATTCTGAATAGACGTATGCTCATAGCCCTTCTCCATGAACAGACGGTAGGCAACATCCAATATTAAATTAACAGTCTCCTCCGGATGCTTATTTCTTGCCATGGTTTCTCCCTTTTCTTAACATACCTCTGGTATGTTTCTCATATTATCATACCGTTGGTCGGTTTGTCAATTATAATCTCTAAATCTCCATAAATCCATATGCTGAGCCAATTGCTCCCCCGCTTAGAAGCAGCTCCTTAACCTTCTTCTGCAAACTGCTGTCTGCCGGAAGTTCTCTATGATCCGTATCAACCGGAACCTGAAACAGCCACTCGATATATTCCTGATCCTCTCTGTCTTCCTGTACAATATCAAAACGCTTCTGAAAAGATAATATATTCGATCCTTCCGGCAGTAACGGCCGCAGCGCCGGCGACATCAGCCATGAATTACAGGTATACTTTTTATACTTATACTCTTCATAATAAGTCTGAAAAAATATTGCCGCCTGTCTCATGGATTGATCAACTGCCTCTTCTGACAGTTCTGCGTCTGACGGTATATGAAGCGCAATCACGTTCTCACCGTCATGCTCCTTAAACTGATATTCTAATTCCCCGATACGAAACAGATTCATACTGATCTGTCTGTAAGTCCACCATCCCCGGTCGAAAAACATCCTGCCGTTTTTCTTCTTACATTCCTCTATAAACCTCGTAAAACATCTCATCGTGTCTGCATATACGGCTTTCGCAATATGCTTCTCCTGATATCTGTCATATGTCCTTCGGGCACATTCCAACTGGCAGTATAACATTGCCATGTTGTCTTTGTCTTCTCCGAATAAATCTTTCAAATATCTATAGGCCCGGGGCGCCGTCTGTATATCCGTCAATTCCTGTAAGTATGGTTCAATCTGATCTAAAACAATCCTGTCACCGGCCGATGTCAGCGTCTTTATCATCTCTGGCTGCAGACCGATCAGATCATATAACTCCAATAATTCCACTGTCTCTTCCTCCAAAACACCTTTCCCTAAATATCGGCAGATTTTATTTCATTTATCTTAGCACGCATCACAGATTGTTTCAAGAATAACATAATCCATAGTTTCTCCCCATGAAGCTCTGCCTGCACGCTTCCTCCCATCTTCTCCGCCAGTTCCTTTACTATAAACAGCCCAAGCCCGGAGGAGCCTTTCCCCCGGGCTGAATCCGCCTTGTAGAACCGTTCAAATATCTGCTCTGTATCCGGCCTGCTGGTCTCTGACACCAGATTCTCGAAGATCAGGCACTCTCCCTTCTGCCTGATCACAATTCCTCCCCTGCCATGCAGCAACGCATTCTGGATCAAGTTGCAAAAGATCCTTCCAAGACATTCTTCATCGGCCAGAACCCTCAGTCCTTCTGATTCGAATTCTACCTCCGGTTCAATCCCTTTCTCCTCGAACTGACGGTAAAATCCAACCAGACAATCCCCAAGCAGCGGCAATACCTGTACCTCAGACATATTCAGTTTGAATTCCTCGCTGGTCAGCTTGGTATACAGGAACAGTTCTTCCAGCATATCTCCCAGTTCTTTCAGGCGGTCGTCTGCCGTCTGCAGATACCGTTCCTGCTTAACAGCATCGTCACTTTCCTGTGCAAGCTGGATATAACCCGCCGCTCCTGTAAGGGGCGTCCGGATATCATGAGCCAGGCTGGTGATATTCTGCTTCATCTTCCTCTGCGCATTCTCCTGCCGCTTCTGTCTCTGGAACCAATACTCTCCAAGCTGATTCAGCCGCCTGCATAATGTCAGTATGTCTCTCTGACGGTATTCCGCGCCGATTTCCATATGGCTGCCCCTCCCAAGTTCCTCTATCTGCCTGCTTAAGGAGCGTACCGCAAGGATGACGCGGACATACCGCATTACCACTACGACACAGACAGCGCCCATTATCCCAAATACAATAAGCATATCCGCCTCCCACTAAATATCTTTCTTCTTCAAGACGCTCCCTGCAATCAGAGTATACAAGATCAGGAATCCAAATCCTACCGCATATACATAAAGACTCTTCACGGAAGTATATTTCTGAGGTCCCATCGCGCAAGTCAAATAGATCGAATATTCCAGCCAGCCTCCTATGTGGAACATATTCAGTACCCCATACAGCGGCGTCACTACCAGACCGCCGCCCAAGAGCACTGCCGCCAGTGAACCTGCCGCCACACTCCGGGTCAGCACGCAGATGAGAATGATCAACGCAGCAAATGCAGCCGTCACAAACCACACCCATGACAGATAAAACAAGATATCCTTCCACCCCGCATACGGCACCAGATCATCGAACAGCCGGTTCATCAGCAGCGCAAACAACAGATGCAGCACCAGATAACAGCCATCCACGATCCACGCTGTCATGATCTTGCTTCCTATATAATTCCACCGGTTCTGATGCAGTACCATAATATTTTTGATAAAGCCACTCTGAAAATCCGCACATATGAACAACATCACCCAGATACCGAATATAAGGTTATACATCCCTCCGTCCAGACAGATCTGCCGGAAGAATCCCAACGAATCTATGCCGTCCAGTATACTCTCTGCTTCTGCTGCTTCCTGCGGGACAAGCATCCCGATCCGCAGCGCGATCTCCTGTCCATTGGGCGCCTCAAGCAGCCACATTATTCCATAAACCAGTACTGTCGCCGCCGCCAGCAACAGGAAACACACATACACAGACTTACTTCTCTTCACCCGATACAGATCCATATTTAACAGGTTAAACATATCAACGTCCTCCTTCCTTGCCCATGCGTTCTAAGAAATATTCTTCCAGGTCCATATGATGGAATCCGGATGCATACACGGAGACCCGGTTCTCTATCAGCATCTGGTTCACCTCCGACCCATCCTGCACCCCATACAGCCGGATCGACCGGGCATCAAACACTTCTGCCTGCACATCCGGGAACGTCTCCTGTATCATAACAAGCGCACGCTGTACATCCTGCACTTCAATCCTGAAATAGTCCTGGCATTTCTCTTCCAGTTCTTCCCTGCTGATCTGCTCGATCAACTCCCCGTCCTTGATGATTCCGTAGCTGGTAGCAATCTTGCTCAGTTCCCCCAGGATATGAGAACTTATTAAGATGGTCTTCCCCTCCGCGTGAAGCTTTAAGAGCAGCTGCCTGAGTTCCCGGATTCCCTCCGGATCCAGGCCATTGATCGGCTCGTCGAGAAGCAGCAGGTCCGGGTTGCCAAGAAGCGCCAGCGCAACCCCTAACCGCTGCTTCATCCCCATGGAGAAATGCTTCACCTTCTTCCTGCCCGCATCCGCAAGCCCTGTGACCTTAAGTACCGTATCCACACTGCGTTCATCCGCTAGTCCCATGCATCTCGCTTTCATTACCGCATTCTGCCTTGCCGTCATATTGGGATACAGGCCTGCCGCTTCGATCAGGACTCCCAGCCTCCGCCGCACAACCGGATCACTGACCGGCTTCCCGAATAGCCGGATCTCTCCTTCTGTCGGGCTTGCCAAACCGCTGACCATCTTAAGGGCCGTCGATTTGCCCGCTCCGTTTCTGCCGATAAATCCATAGATCTCTCCCTCCCGAACCTTAAGCGTCACATTCTTTACTGCCGCCTTGTCTCTGTACATCTTCGTAAGGGCCATGGTCTCTATGGCTAACTTATCCCGTCTTTCTGTACTCATCATGTTGTCTCCTTCTCTGTATGCTTCTTATTCTTTCTTACAGAAAACATTCTAGTACAAGAGTTTTCAAAAAGTGCTCAGAAAAGTTTAAGAAAGTTTAAAGCCCATTCCCCACACCGTCTGAATATACGTATCCGTTCCGTTTCTCTTAAGCTTAGAACGAATGTTGCTGATATGTACGTTGATGGTCTTATCCTCAGCCAGATATTCTTCTCCCCAGGCATACTCATAGATCATCTGCTTCGTGAATACCCGCCTGGGATTGCGGATCAGAAGCTCCATGATCAGGAATTCATGCTTTGTCAATTCTATAAGCTCTCCCTTCGCCGTCATCTCCTGAGTATCCGGATTCAAGGTCCATTCACGGTAAGAATACGTCTGCCCTGCCGGTATCTCCCCGGAACTCTCTCCCCCGTTTACACAGCGGCTCTGTCTGGCTTCCGTCTTCTCCCCTTCTCTCTCTCGGCGTCGGAACTGTACCTGTATCCTCACCAACAGTTCCGGCAGGTCAAAGGGCTTGCACAGATAATCCTCTGCCCCGGCAGACAATACCTCCACCTTGCTTTCAAGCCCGCTCTTTGCTGACAGCACGATCACAGGAGTCTTCTTAGAGAATACGGATACAAGTTCCTCCCCTGAGATTCCAGGAAGCATCAGATCCAGAAGAACCAGATCATATTCTTCCATAGAGAATAACAATTTCGCCTCGCTGCCGGAATAAGCCTGTGTACATATATATCCATGCCCCTCCAGATAGTCTTTGAGCATCTGGTTGTTCCGGGCGTCATCTTCTACAATCAAAATATTCTGCATGTGATTTCCCCCTTTGAGAAAATAATAACATGCAGAATATAAAAATACAAATCCTTTATCCGTTCCCCGCCCCTCTCAGCCGCTCCCAAAAATCGCACCAACCACTGCACCGAAAGCAATTCCCAGACAGAGTACAGCTAACAAATACTCAGTATTCTATATCACTTTCTTTCCTGCTGCATATTTGCCCGCCAGTCTCTTGCCTTCCTCTGCCAGATAAATACAGCGCTCCAGCCTCTCTTTCGTTCCAAGCGTCCTTGTACTGCGGATCCCCTTATCGTCAAGCACCAGTGCATCCAGTTCATATCCCTCTTCAAAGCTTCCTGCTTTCCCAAAGAAAGAACCTCCTCCCTTCGTAGCCAGATAGAATACTTCTTCCATCGCAAGAGGTCTCTTCCCCTGATCTGCAAGTCTCCAATACAGCTTGGAGACACCGACAGCATCGGCCATACAGCGGAACATGGATATATTCGCTCCGCCTGCCATATCGGTTCCAAGCCCTACCGGAATCCCTTCTTCCAGATATCTGCGGATTGGTGCGATTCCCGAAGACAGGTTGATATTGGACTGCGGACAATGCGCCACATACACACCCTTTTTCTTCATAAGCTCCACCTCCGTGTCCGAAGAGTGTACACAGTGGGCCATGACCGTCTTCGCCTGTCCTCCGAACAGACCGTAATGCTCATAGACATCTCCGTAGCATGAGGACCAGGGGAATAACTCCTTCACCCATTCAATCTCCGACAGATTCTCCGACAGATGGGACTGGACCGGAAGCCCGTATTCCCGCTGAAGCTTCCCTAAGCCTTCCATCAAAGGACCGCTGCAGGTCGGTGCAAACCGCGGTGTAAGGATCGGCCGGGTATTCTGATACTTTCCTTTTGTCTCCTTAATCCATGCAGCCGTTGCATCCAGAGCAGTCACCGCATCCGTCTCCCTCAGATCATCTGTACTGTTCTGATCCATATTGACCTTGCCCACATAAGTAACCAGTCCTGTATCTTCCAGCTTCTCCATCAGAAGATCCGTAGCCGGAACATGCACCGTTCCGAATACCACTGCCCTCGTAGTCGCGCTCTGCTTAAGGTCCTCTGCAAAGATCCCATAGGCCTTCTCGGCATAATCCAGATCCTTGTACCTGCTCTCTTCGGGGAATGTATGGGTATCAAGCCACTCCAAAAGCTCCAGATCCATTCCCAGCCCCCGGAAGGGGTACTGGGGCGCATGGATATGCAGATCTGTCATCCCGGGGACTATCAGCATATCCTGATAATCTGTAACCGGCAGATTCCGATATTCTTCGGGCAGCACCGGGTACACCCCCTTGGAAACTCCCTGACAGCAGACCAGATATCCCTGATCTGTCACAGACAACTGATCCTTTGTCTTGGCATAACAAATATTTCCCTTTAAAACAAATGAATCCTCTCTCATAACTCTTCCTCTCTTCTTAATGAATCCTCTCTCATAACTCTTCCTCTCTTCTTCCAGTATTCTGATATGTTATCCCAGTGTCATAAAAGCATACCGTATTATGAATACAAATGCAATCGTAAATGTCAGGACCTTTACCTCCTGCCTTCTGCCCACAAAAAGCTTCACCAGACAGTATGTGATCAGGCCGAGGGCAACACCGTTGGCAATAGAGTATGTAAAAGGCATGAAGATGATCGTACAGAATGCCGGCAGCGCTTCGCTCATATCCTCAAAGTTGACATCCCTGATATTCGAAAGCATCAGGATCCCTACGAAGATCAGTGCAGGAGCCGTTGCCGCCGAAGGAACAACGTTGACGATCGGGGCAAACAGGATCGCTCCTAAGAATAATACTGCCGTCACCATACTGGTAAGTCCGGTCCTTCCTCCTTCTGCAATTCCTGAACTTGATTCCACCACCGTCGTTACGGTAGAGGTTCCCACCATCGCGCCTGCTGCCGTAGAGACCGCATCCGACATCAATGCCTGCTTCATACGGATCACTTCTCCGTTTTCATCGATCATTCCCGACTGCTTCGCCGCACCAAGCAAGGTTCCGATAGAATCGAACATATTTACCAATGAAAAACTGATCACCAGCATAGTCACGGTAAACAGGCTCTCGATCCATTTCCCTCCCGCAAATAATCCTGCAAAATCCATCTTCAGGAACGAAACCTCCGCGAAATCCTTGAATTTCATTCCGATATTCATATCAAAATTCGATAAATGGGTAACTCCCAGCGGAATTCCGATCAAAGTTGCCGCTGCGATTCCCAAAAATATAGAACCTTTTACCTTCTTTGCATACAGCACTCCCATTACGATCAGACCGATCAGAGCCGTCAGCGCACCGCCGATCAGACTGAGATCCGCTTCTTTGGTCCTCCACTGTGAGAAATCCACCATACTCACCAGAGTAGCTGAATTCGCGATCACAAGTCCCGCATTCTTAAGACCGATAATGGTGATGAACAGCCCTACTCCCGGGGTAATGGCTGATTTAACCGCATCCGGGATCGAGCGGATGATCGCCTCCCGAAGTCCCACCGCGGTGATCACAATGAAAAAGATCCCTGACAGAAATACGATCACCAACGCCTGTCCGTAGGTATATCCCATTCCGAGCACCACCGTGTACGCGAAGAAAGCATTCAGCCCCATCCCCGGCGCCTGCGCAAACGGGACCTTCGCATACAGCGCGCACATCGCAGTACCGATAAACGCTCCGATACAGGTGCCGATGAACACACCGTTAGCGATCTTTCCCGCCATCGCTGCATCTCCCATGATCACATAGGGATCTGACAAGATCTGCGGATTCAAGATCAGTATATAAGCGATCGTAATAAATGTGGTGATTCCTGCCAGAATCTCTGTTCTCACTGTTGTCCCGCTCTCCTTGAGCTGAAATATGCGTTCTAATTTCTCATTCATATTCTTCTTCCTCCTAAGTTAAGATTGTTTTTGTTCCGTTTTCCCCGGAACTGGATTTATCTTAAATTCGGTGCCAATCTTTTGCTGCCCGGAAAAAGAACAGCTTCTACCGACCCTCCCTTCAGACGGACACCCTTGCAATTAAGAACCACTTTGATATAGACATCAAGCGGCACTTCTTAGAATTGCAGCAATATTCCGTACTCGTTTTGCGGCAGCAAAAAAGAGCTGCCTACAAAACCAGCGGCTATGTAGTCAACTCTTACGGCAGTCGGTAGAAACTCTGGGCCAATTCCCAGTATATACATATTTGCAAACTCATTCTTCAATTGACTCTATTATATAGGCTATGCCAATTATAATCTATGCATATTTTTTACAAATTATTCCATAATTTTTTATCTATTATTCACAATTTACCAGCTATCTGCACATCAACTCCTGCACGATCAAATCATTTCCCGAAAGAATTTCCATATCTACAGATTGGCATATGGGACATTTCATATCACAGCCAACTGCATTAAAAAGCTCCCCGCAATCTCTGCATTTTACAATCCCCGGAACCACATGCATTTCCAGTGTTGTCTTTTCCATAAATGTATGGTAAGTTGCTGCCGGCCAGCATTTTTCCATGTATTCAGGAACAATTCCAGATAATTCTCCAACCTCTAAAACTACCCTTTGTACTTCTGTCATCCCTTCTTCCTGTATCATTTTTTCAATTGTTTTCACAAGTGATGAGATAATTCCTACTTCATGCATGATCTATCCTCTCCTGACAGTCTCTTTGACAGCGGTTGCCGCAATCCGTCCGGAACGCTTTACTGCATTTGCCGCAAATTTAATTGGCAGCTTTTCATAAAAATCCGGCGTAGTATTTGTCCGATGCTCCAAATGAATTGCATCAAACTTGCATCTGGTCGTACACAGGCCGCAGCCGATACACATATAAGAATCCACTTGGACTGCGCCGCAGCCTAAGCATCTTTCCGTCTCTTTCCTCATCTGATCTTCTGTAAACGTAGTACGGGCATCCTGATAGCCAATCCCATCAGATCTTTGAATGGCTCTCTGCCGCGGCGTAGAATCATAGCCGTCCACCACTACATTATCCTTATCAAATGCCTTATAATCTCTCCTGTCTCTCCCATTCAGCATGTCCTGGCCTGGCTGCACATAACGATGAATGGATATCGCTCCTTCTTTTCCTGCGGCAATGGCATGGATGGCAAATTTAGGACCTGTCAGGCAGTCACCGCCTGCAAATACGTCCGGCTGCGCCGTCTGATACGTCACTGCGTCAGCCATAACGGTGTTTCCACGTCCGGTTTTTGCCTTGCTGTTTTCCAACAGACCGCCCCATTCGATTGCCTGCCCGATGGAAAGAAGTACCGTATCGGCAGTTACCTGAATTGTGTTGTTTTCATCATATTTCGGCGCAAAGCGATGGTTCTCGTCAAATACAGAAATGCATTGCATAAACTCAACCCCTGCTACCCTTCCATTTTCAGTAAGAATCCGTTTCGGCCCCCAGCCATTATGGAAAGATATGGATTCACGCTCGGCTTCTTCCACTTCCTCATCCAGTGCCGGCATTTCTTTTCTACTCTCCAGACAATACATTTCCACCTGTTTCGACCCTTGGCGTATCGCAGTCCTTGCCACATCGACTGCCACATTCCCTCCGCCGATCACAACCGTTTTTCCAGAAAGCTTTTTGCCCTTTCCCTGATTTACACCGCGTAAAAATTCTATGCCGGAGATTACATTTTCTGCCGTCTCTCCTTCGATTCCCAGAGACCGTCCTCCCTGGGCGCCGACTGCCAGATAAAATGCCTGGTATCCCTGCTCTCGAAGCTGGTCAAGGGTGATATCCTTTCCTATTTCTACGCCATTTCTAAATTCAATGCCAAGCTCGCGCAGGATCTCAATTTCTGCTTCCACGACATCCTTTTCCAAACGAAATGCCGGGATTCCAAGCATCAACATTCCCCCGGATTGTTTTTCTTTCTCAAATACCGTTACTTGATATCCTTCTACAGCCAGATAATATGCACAGGAAAGTCCTGCAGGCCCAGAACCGATCACGGCAATCTTATTCGAATATTCATGGCGTTTTTCCGGTATAAAGCGCATTTCCTTCTTTAATTCCTGATCCGCAATAAAGCGTTTGATATCATCAATGGCTACCGGTTCATCAATTTCGCCGCGGGTACAGTTATTTTCACAATCATGGGGACAGATTCTTCCGCAGACAGCCGGAAATGGATTTTCTTTTTTTATCAGTTCCAAGGCGTCCATATAGCGGCCTTCTGCTGCAAGCTTGATATAACCTTGTACTCCAATGTGTGCAGGACATGCCGTCTTACATGGCGCCGTCCCTTCTTCCGCTACATCCTCTCTGTTGCGTCTGTAATCTTTGTTCCAATCTTTTTCGCTCCACCTGTGATCTCTGACCTTCCTTACTTCCTTCACGGGGATTTCTTCTTTTGCACAAAGTCTTTGCCCTAATTTTAATGCATTCGTCGGACAGGTTTCCACGCACTGTCCACAGGCCACGCATTTCTGTGATTCAGATACCGCACCATAATTAGAACGGATGGCGTCCGGTGTTTTAAACATATTAGCCATACGAATAGAAAAACAGGAACAGCCGCAGCAATTACAGATTGCGTCCGTATCCCCCAGACCGTCCGTGTGAGGCATCTCATGCATCAATCCATTTGCTTCTGCTTTTTTTAATATTCTTTCTGCTTCCTCCCTGCTAACCTCTCTTGCTCTTCCTGTACGAATGTAATACTCGGCGCTCGGCCCTATCTGAAGGCATATTTCATGTTCCAAATGCCCACATCCTTCTTCACCAATCCTCCGTGCCGCCCGGCAGGAGCAGTCGCTGATCGCAAAAGTATCATATTTATCTAAATAATAACTTATTTTTTCCCAAGGCTTTACTTCCGGCAGATTCGCAATCGCATTTTCAACCGGAATCACCCTCATCATTGCCATACCTTCCGGAAACAGCGGAGACATGGTTGCCAGACGTTTTCTCGTATACTCTTCAAATGCACGGCCAATCTCCGGATGTGCCGCTAATTGCTCTCTGTTATTCACCATCCATTCCAAAATGCCCGGCGCAAACATATTTACAAAAAAGACTTCCTCTCCATCCTCATGCCATACTTTACATACCCCAATCTGTGCAAGCTCCATCAATATTTTATGAGCCTTTTTCACACTCATCCTGCATTTTTTTGCTACATATTCTGCGGTTCTTTTCTTTCGCAGCCCCATGGATAGTGCAACATCTGCTTGTTCATCTGAAACAACGCAGGCAAGAGCATAATATTCCGGCTGATTCTCATCAATTTTATTCATTGCCCCGGCAATCCCGCCTACCATCTTTGCCAGTTTTACAATTTTAGGTCTTAATGCCATACTATTTCTCCTCCGTACTCTTTCCTTTCTGACATGAGCTTCTAAGCCATTCTGTCCACTCTTTCATTCCTTCACCTGTTTTTGCGGAAATAGGAATGACGTGTGCTTTCGGGTTTCTTTTCCGAATATTTTCTTTGCATACTTCCAAGTTAAAATCAAAATAAGGCATTGTATCTATCTTGTTGATGAGAACCACATCGCATACCTGAAACATCAATGGATATTTTAAAGGCTTATCATCCCCCTCCGGCACCGACAGAATCGCCACATTTGCTAACGCTCCGGTATCAAATTCTGCAGGACATACCAGATTCCCTACATTTTCCAGAATGGCAAGGTCCAGGTTTTCGATTCCCAGTCCTTCCAATCCCTGCCGCGTCATCTCTGCATCCAGGTGGCACATTCCGCCTGTATGAAGCTGTATGACCTTAACACCCTCTTTTCTAATTTTATGTGCGTCTACATCTGAATCAATATCAGCCTCCATAATTCCTATCCTCAGTTCACTCTTAATGCAGAGATCGTCTGACAAAGTGTCGTTGTCTTCCCTGCACCTGGTGAACTCATCAGATTCAGTAGAAATACACCCTTTTCTTTTAGTTCTTCTCTCAGCGCTTCTGCCTCTTTGTCATTGTTTGCGAAAACACTCTGCTTCACTTCTAAAATTTTAAACTCTTCCATTATGAGACCCCCTTCTTATAAAATCAGGGACGAAGATTTCCACGCTTCTCCGTCCCTATTGAAAACATCATATCTCTGTCTATTATTTTGCAGCCGGAACCTCTATTTCAAGGTCACTCAGTCCAAAAGTGGCGCACGGGTGGATATATCCGTACTTCAAGTCTGCCATACGGCGTCCGTCAATCTCTTTCGGAATATAGACTTTTCCGCTGATCAGCCTTGAATGACACCATCCACACTCTCCGCTCCTGCATCTGCTCGGAACACGGATTCCGTTTTTCTCCAATATCTGAAGGACAGAATCATTTGCTGAACCGGTTACTGTCCTCGTCTCATCCCTCACTGTCACTGTGATACGGATTGTATCGGACGCACAGCCCGGATAATCTGCCTGAGCCTTGGGATTATGCATTTCTCCGAATAATTCATGCCGGATATATTTTCTCTCTAACGACAGTTTTTCAAGCTCTTTATCCACGAATGCGTACATCTGCTGTGGTCCGCATAAGAATACGGAGTAAGGTGTATCCGGCGCATATTTACGGATCAAATCTGCCGTCACAAACCCATGCTCAAATCCTTCTCTCTCTTCATGGGAAAGCACATGGATAACCTTCACCTTGTCTGTCTCTGCCATAATGCGGTCAAATGCTTCTTTAAATAATATATGATCTGCTTTGCGGCTTCCATATAGAAGGATCAGGTTAAAATCTTCATCTCCATCGCGAATTGCCTGTGCCATAGATAAAAATGGAGTAATCCCGCTTCCGCCTGCCACACCGATCACTGTCTTCGCATCCCGCAGCGAATTATACTCAAAAAATCCTTCCGGTGCAGATACTTCTACGGAATCTCCTTCTTTCCAGTTGTCCAGGATATATCTTGAAGCAAGCCCATCCTGTACAGATTTAACCGTAAGCATATATTTCCCCTCCAATGCCTCTTTTGGCGAAGAAGAAATGGAATAAGCACGGGTAAGCTTCATTCCTTCAATATCAAGAAATACGGTAAGATATTGTCCGGCGCTGAAATAAGCCAGACTCTTTGTTCCTTTTTCCAAATCCGCTGTCAGTACAAAACTCTTACAGTCTGCATCCCGTTCGATTACCTCTTGAATCCGTACAAACTGTTTCTGTGGATGCAGCGCATCCGCCAGTTTGTTCACTTCATAATCCGATGTAATTTCTTTTGCCGGTGCTTCTGCAATCTTTTTCTGCCGTTCTTCCATACGTGCCATAAAACGCAGCGGATCTAATCGTTCAATATTGTATGTTTTAGACATATTACTTTCCCTCCTTTGCATCCCGTACTGTCCGAAGTCCTGTATTCATACCAGAAATATAAGCAGAACTGTAGCCATCTCCACGCTCTCCGCAAGCTCCGCAGAAACGTAAGCATTTAATTGGTTCTTCCGATTCCACGTTCATTGTGCGCATCATCATGGAATCCCACATATCAAACTGGTATCCGTAAGGCGTTCCCCTTGGAGTCATCAGGTATCTTGCAAATGTAGGCGGCGCTGCAATCACAATCTCCTCTATGTAAGGTTTCAAGGTAATGCCAAGCGCCTTTTCACAGTTTTCAATGATTTCCCCCGCAATCTTTATCTTAAGTTTTTTATATTCTTCCGGTTTTACATCTTTCCACACATCGCCGTAGTACATGGTCGTAAAGAACAAAGTACAAGTTCCCTCCGGAGAGGATTCAGGAATCACTGTATTGAGGCAGTTCATAATCGCATATCCGCTGTCTTCAATACTGCAGCACCGATTATACTGCTCTCTGGAATCCGCGCAGGGGATAACAAAATTGGAATAATCATGGATTCCCAGTTCCTCTGCAGACCGATTCATTCCCAGATAAACTGTAA
>CANDQP010000025.1 GCA_947388185.1 uncultured Dorea sp.
CCAGCTCCGGCGGTCCCACGAACAGCTCATACATTCTTAATGAATCGCAGCCGTAATCCCTCACCAGATCATCCGGAGATACCACATTCCCCTTGGACTTGCTCATCTTGATACCGTTCTTGCCGGTGATCATCCCCTGGTTAAAAAGCTTCTGGAACGGCTCATCGAAATCAACCGCACCGATATCACACAGGAACTTGGTGTAGAACCGGGAATACAGAAGATGAAGCACCGCATGCTCCACACCGCCGATATACATATCTACCGGAAGCATTGCATCTGCCTTCTCCCTGGATACCAGTTCCTTGTCGTTATGATTGTCCACATAGCGCAGGAAATACCAGGAGGAACCCGCCCACTGAGGCATGGTGTTCGTCTCGCGCTTGGCAGGCTTGCCGCACACAGGACACTTACAATTGACCCACTCCTCAATTCCGGCAAGCGGAGACTCCCCTGTTCCTGTCGGCTCATAGGACTCTACCTCCGGCAATCTAAGCGGCAGCTCTTCCTCCGGCACCGGAACATTGCCGCAGTCAGGGCAGTGCACGATCGGAATCGGCTCGCCCCAGTAACGCTGACGGGAGAACACCCAGTCACGCAGCTTATAATTCACGGTTGCACGTCCGATTCCCCGCTCTTCTATGATATGAGGCGCTTCCTTCTTAAGGACTGCCGACTCCATGCCATTCCACTCGCCGGAATTGATCATAGTGCCGCTTGCCTCCGTATAAGCTTCTGTCATATGTTCGATCTCTTTGCCGTCCTTTGCGATGACCTGAACGATCGGAATGCCGAACTTGGTTGCGAATTCAAAGTCACGGTCGTCATGGGCAGGAACACACATGATCGCACCCGTACCGTAATCCGCCAGTACATAGTCTGACAGCCAGATCGGCGTCTTCTCACCATTCAGCGGATTGATGGCGTAGCTTCCGGTGAATACGCCCGTCTTCTCCTTATCCTGCATACGGTCCACATTAGACTTCATGGAAGCTTCGAAGATATATTTCTCCACGGCTTCTCTGGTCTCATCGGTTGCCAGGCTCTTCGCCAGCTCATGCTCCGGCGCCAGAACCATGAATGTAGCGCCGTACAGAGTATCCGGCCTGGTAGTGTAGACCGTGATCTTCTCTTCCCGTCCGTCTATCGGGAACTCTACTTCCGCACCGTAAGATTTGCCGATCCAGTCAGACTGCATCTTCTTAACCTTCTCCGGCCAGTCAAGCTTATCCAAATCATTCAGCAGACGCTCCGCATATGCAGTGATCTTAAGCATCCACTGACGCAGATTCTTCTTCGTCACTTCCGCACCGCAGCGTTCACATTTGCCGTTGACTACTTCTTCATTAGCAAGGCCTGTCTTACAGGACGGGCACCAGTTGATCGGAAATTCCTTCTCATAGGCAAGCCCCTCCTTGAACATCTTCACGAAGATCCACTGAGTCCATTTATAGAATTCAGGATCCGTTGTATTCACTTCCCGGTCCCAGTCATAGAGGGCCGCGATCTCATTGATCTGCTTCTTGATATTCTTCACATTCTCAGCGGTAGATATCGCCGGATGAACACCCATCTTGATGGCGTAGTTCTCAGCCGGAAGACCGAACGCATCCCACCCCATAGGATGGATAATATAATATCCCTGCTGCAGCTTATATCTGCTCCACACATCAGAGATCACATAACCTCTCCAGTGTCCTACATGCAGACCATTTCCTGACGGATACGGGAACATATCCAGACAGTAGTACTTCTGACGCTCCCTGCCGTCTGCACCCACCTTGACATTCACCGGGTTCTTCTCCCAGTTCTCACGCCACTTCTTCTCGATTGCCTTATGGTTATAAGGGATCTTAGACATATCTTACTTCCTCTCTTTCCCGGAGCCTGTCAAACCGCACTCCGCATTTAGGTATAAAAAGCCTTCCCATCCCCCCTGCCTGAGAGACGAAAAGGCTCACAATCGAATTCCTTACTTATTATAAGAAGAATGCCAAAATAAGTCAAGTAGTATTTTCCTTTATAAAAGTGATATTTTTGGTTGTTCCTCTCCTCTCTTTAGTGTATAATGAATAATAAGCAGATCGTACTGATGATTTCAGTAAATTATGATACATAAAGGAGAGGTTTACGATGGTAAATTTATTGACTGGCCCTAAAGGCAGTGGCAAGACACAGCAGATGATTGAGCTCGCTAACAAAAAGGTAAAGGAATGCAACGGTAATGTAGTATTTATCAAGAAGACCCACCGGGATACCGCAAGCGTTGCATTTGACATCCGTACCATCTGTATGGATGATTTCACCTCCATCACGAATACCGACGAGTACATTGGTTTCTTATACGGTATGTATAGTTCGAACCATGATGTTGAATGCATCTTTATCGACGGTATTTTGAAGCATGCTGATATTTCCATGAGCAATGTGCCTGAATTTGTCGAAAGACTGAAGAAGATCTCTGCAGAATGCGGTATTGAGTTCTTTGTAAGCCTTAGCGCCGATAAGAAGGATATTTCCTTAGTCAGCGAAGAGGGCTGTAATTATTTGTAATTATCTGCGGTTATCTGAATTTTCAGAAGAGTATCAGGCAGTCCTCATGGACTGCCTTTTCGGTATCAAAAGATGAACACTATGAGAAATCCGCGGCAGACGCCGCATAATCCAAATAAAAACAGCATCCGGGAGGCAAAACGCAGGAGGGAACGGCGCCGCCGTATTCTTAAGATCCGCATTATTTTGTGTGCCTCTTTTTTGGTTTGTCTATGTTTCATTCTCACCTGGGGTGTCCGAGCTATCCTGTCTTCCTGGAAGAAGACGCCAAAGCCGGAGACCGGGGCACAAGCTGGGGCCGATTCCGGCAGTTCCAGAGAGAAGATCGACACCTCCAAGGTTCAGATCGAAGAACTGACCCTTGGCTCTGATGAAGACCAGGGGCAGACCGTCACCATCACCGTCAGCTCCATGGGGGACTGTACGCTTGGAACGGATGTGAATTTCGACTATTCCGCCAGCCTGAACGCCTACTTCGACGCCCAGGGACCGGATTATTTCTTCCAGAATGTCCGTCCGGTACTTACGAACGACGATCTGTCCATCGTGAATATGGAAGGGACGCTTACGGCTTCCGACGAACGCCAGGAGAAGCAATTCGCATTCAAGGCGCCTCCTGAATTCGCCGCTATCCTCTCAGGCAGCTCCGTAGAAGCAGCCAATATGGCCAACAACCACAGCAAGGATTACGGTGAATCCAGCTACACCGATACCATCAGCGCCTTAGAGAATTCCAAGGTTTCCACCTTTGGCTATGAGCGCGCCAAGATCCTTAAGATCAAGGGCGTCAAGGTCGGCTTAACCGGCATCTATGAGCTTGCCGACCATCTTGAGAAGCAGCAGCAGGTGAAGGAGAACATCACCGCATTGAAAGAAGCCGGCGCGAAGCTCATCATCGTCAATTTCCATTGGGGGAATGAGCGAGAATATACTCCCACAGATATTCAGAAGACCCTGGCACATCTTGCCATTGATGAGGGGGCAGATCTGGTAATCGGACATCACCCCCATGTTCTGCAGGGTATCGAGCGTTATAAGGACAAATACATCGCTTACAGCCTGGGGAATTTCTGTTTCGGAGGCAATTCCAACCCTGAGGATAAGGACACCATGATATTTCAGCAAACCTTCACCATCGAAGACGGGAAAGTCAAGAAGGATGAGAACATCAACATTATCCCCTGCTCTCTTTCCTCCTCCAGCGGCTATAACGACTACTGCCCCACTATATTGGACGGAGATGAGAAACAGCGGATCCTGAATAAGATCGAACAATATAGCCAATGGTAAAGTATCCTATTATCTAAAATATTGTCTCATATAATAAAGTCATAAGCGGCATCGTAATGATACAGAAAACCACCGACATCACATTGATCACGCTCGCATACATGGAATCCTTGTTATAGATCTGGGCAAGCTGTGTGATGATGGCACCGGCCGGCGCCGCTGCCGCCAGCAGCACGATCATAAGTATATACTCTGCATCCGGATGAACATGGAACCGTCCGACGAAAGCAAAGGCGAACACAACGATCAATGGAAATACGACCAGCCTGAACAGGCAGATCAGATACGGCCTCTTCTGTTGGAATACCCACAGCAGATCTACTTTACCGATCACCATACCGATGACCAGCATACTGGCAGAAGCGATCATATCGCCAAATCCGCTGACACAGCTTCCGATCACCACCGGAAGGCGTATCTCCATAACAAAGAGCAGGATACCGATCACAATGGCTATGAGGTTCGGATTCAGGAATATCTGCCTGTAATCCTTCGTCTGCTGCTGATTGACCACGCTGATGCCATGGGTCCATACCAATATAGTCTGGACAATAATATACGCCGTCGTATAGAATACCCACTCGCTGCCCAGTACGGCCGCCACCAGCGGGATGATCAGATATCCGGAATTCGAATATATGATGGATGCCTTCTCTATTCCGTTGAAATGAAGCGGCTTCTCCGCCAACCTGATCCCGGCAAGCATCAGGATATGGACTGCGACTGACGCCGCGATCGACAGGAGCAGCCCTCTGATCTTATCCGGTGTCAGCTCAATTTGAAAAGAGTCAATGACCACACAGGGAGAACAGATATAGACAACCACATTCGAGATGACCTTACTGTCCTCCACCGTAAACAGGCCGATCTTCACGATGGCATAACCGACTGCCATCGTGAGGAACATCGCCGCTATCTGCTGTACCAATAATATGCTTAATTCCATCAGTCTTCTTCCTCTGTCTGTTCTCCTGCATTCTCAAGAGTTCCTTCCTGATTCCCGTCCAGAACCTCAAGAGACATCACCAGATTCGCACGCTCATCCACCTTGTATTCCAGAGCAACCTTCTGTCCAACCTCACATCTGACTACATCCAGGAACTCTACTACTGACACGTCAAAGATATCTTCCGATCCCTCTACCATGAGATAGTAATGAGAGGTTCCGTCTATGACGGCCTGTGCGATCTTCGTGATCCTGCCGGTGATCTCCTTCACTTCCCTGGTATCTTCCGCAACCTGCTTGACGCCGTTGCTTAGGAGCAGTTCCAGATAATTCTCCTCACACTGGCTTACACTGTCACCGATAGCAACGATCTGGTACTTCTGCACATTGACCATAGCATACTTCTTCACCAGTCCCGCATCATCCTTCAATGCGATAAAATACGTCGGTTCATCACTGATATTAAGGAGCAGCGGGAATGTCGCCCTGTACTTCAGATTCTGTACCTGCCCCTCTGCCGAGGACATAGCTGAAGCTTCCGTAGCGCCTTCTACTTTATAATACTTCGTCTCCATGGTCCTCTGGTTGGACAGCACGAAGCCTACGTTGGACTGGTCTCCATTAACCGAAGTCACACCTGTATACATCCATACATCGTCCTCAAGCGCCAGATAATTATACCCATCCGTCGTCTTCAGACAATCCTTCTGGCTTAACACACTGTTGAAGAATCCATGCTTCAGGGTTCCGTAATAATCGAAGAGCTGTACCAGCAGATCCGCCGAATACGCACGGTCTACCCATTCCGGTACATCCTTGATGTCATAGGTCTTCGTCTCACCTGTGATCGCATTGCACAGGACCACCTTTCCGACCGTCTCTCCCCCGAACAGCCCGATATTGAACTTCTTCACCGGAGCGATCCAGTAAGGGATCCCCTCTTCGTCGATCTCAAAGCTTAACTCCCCATAGATATAGGTCGGATGTGCGAAACGCAGATGCCGGTAAATATTCCGGTTCAGATGTTCACTGGTCGTATATTTAATCCCATCTTCAAGCTTCACAAGCTCTGTCGTCTGCGTTGCCATATTGATCCTGATATATGCCGGAATACCGTTTGATCGGTTGGTAAACCATTTGATCAGGCTGGCATAGCGAAGCGGCGAAACCCTGACAGGATTATCCTTATAATTGATCTGGCTATAGATGCTGTCCACCTCAAACTGTGACACCATATCTACCATACTTCCCATCTTACGGTCACCGAGAATCTCCGCCGTATCCTTGTCAAGCAGCGGGATCTTATCAAAGGAAAGCTCCTCTACATCCTCCGTAAACTCCCCTTCCTTCACGGTAAGCAGCTTCTGGTACTTCTTCGCGTTAATGATCGGCGAAGACAACAGAGAACCTAACAGATATACAATCCCTACTCCCAGTATCACCGTACCGAGAAATCTTACCATCTTGCTTTTCTTCCATTCCTTTTTGTCCGGTTTCCTGCGCAGGATATAGATCACCAGCACCGCCGCCAGCAAAAACAGCACAAAAAACCATGTATCTGAAGAGTGGAGATTGAACGCCGGCAGCGTGACATAATAATACAGTCCGGCTGCAAGGATCAAAATCACCGCAATTAACAATTTATTTCTTAATTTCATAATACCTCCTTCACTATATGATGATACTAAAACTTACGATTCCATGCGGAAGCGGTAAACAGCATGAGGAACGGGAATATCTCCAAACGGCCTGCCAGCATATCGAAACAGAATACCAGCTTTGACAGCGGCGAGAAATCCGCGAAGCTTCCGTTTGGCCCTACCGCCCCAATACCCGGACCGATATTATTCATCGTAGTCAGCACCGAACTGAACGTCGTCCCGAAGTCCATGTTATCAACAGACACCAGCAGAACCGACCCGATCACAATTCCCAGATAAGCGATCAGATAGATATACAGAGTCTTCAATACATCCTGATCCACCTTCTTGCCGTTCATCCTGATAATGCTGACTGATTTGGGATGCGCCATCTGCATGATCTCACGCTTGACACATTTCACCATCATCATTACCCTGGAGACCTTCATACCTCCGCCTGTCGAGGATGCGCATGCCCCCACCATCATCAGAAACATGAGCATACACTGCGAGAACATCGGCCATTCAATAAAATCTGCCGTCGCATACCCCGTCGTAGTTATGATCGATGCAACCTGGAAGATCGCGTAGCGGAACGCCTTGAGCGGGTTGGGGTACATGTGGTTCATATTCACGGTAATCAGAAGCGCCGCTGACAGTATCAGTACGAGATATGTCTTCAATTCCTCATTCTTCCAGACAGCTTTCCAGTCTTTCAGAAGCAGGAAATAATACAGATTGAAGTTGATCCCGAACAATATCATAAATACAGTGATCACCGTGTCAATATACACACTGTTAAAATGTCCCACGCTCGCCGAATAATTCGCGAAACCTCCTGTGCCCGCAGTACCGAAAGAGAAGATCAGGCTGTCAAACACATTCATCCCGCCGAACAGCAGCAGAATCACCTCGATCGCCGTCATTCCGAAATACATCCCATAGAGGATCCTGGCCGTCGACATGGTCTTGGGCACCAGCTTATCCTTCTCCGGCCCCGGCACCTCAGCCCTCATCAGATACATGGAATTCCTCTTATCCAGCGTCGTGAGCACCATCACGAACACCAGCACCCCCATACCGCCGATCCAATGGGTGAAGCTCCTCCAGAACAACATCCCCTGGGGCAGCGACTCAATATCTGTCAGGATCGTAGACCCTGTGGTCGTGAAGCCTGAGACCGTCTCAAAAAAAGCATCCAGATAATATGGGATACTCCCTGACAGCGAGAACGGCAGCGCCCCGAACAGTGACCACAATATCCACGCACTGGCAACGATGACCATCCCTTCCTTGCCGTAAATATTCCGATTCTCCGGCTTCTTCACTCCAAACAAAAGATATACTACACCTATGATTCCCGCCGGAATCAGAAAATAAATCCCGCTAAATTCACGATAGACCAGAGATACCAACGCCGGAAGCAGCAAAAGCACCGCCTCCACTCCCAGCATCTTTCCCAGTATATACCGTATCATCTTCGTATTCATAATTTTACTTCTCGTCTCCCCTATGCCAGTATGTCTGTAAAATCATTGATTCTATGCTCTTTGGTAACAATAATCACGCTGTCGCCCACTTCCAAATGGTCGTCACCGCCAGGAATGATGATCTTGCGTCTTCTTCCGATACACGCAATCAGATTGTTCGGCTTCGTAGGCAGGTCCTTGAGCGCAACATTGGTGAATTTGCACTCCTTCTTTATAATGAACTCCATCGCCTCAACTCTGCCTCCAAGCAGACGATAGATCGTCTCGACATTGGTGCTGCTGTAAGAATTCTTCCTTGCACGCACATAATTCACGATCTCATCCGCCGCTGCGCTCTTCACAGAGACGATACTGTCAATTCCCAGACCTTCTACCATCTGCGCCCTGGAATCCTCATTCACCTTGGCAATGATCTTATCTACCCCCTGCGCCTTCGCAAAGAGAGACATAATAATATTCTCCTCGTCCATACCGGTAAGCGCAACTACCGCATCCGTTCCCTGTATGCCTTCCTCGAGAAGGAGGTCATGGTCCGCCGCGTCCCCCTGTATGATCGTAGCTTTGGGAAGCGCTTCACACAGGTACTCGCACTTCTCAGGGTTACGCTCAATGATCTTCACCTGCATTCCCGCCTGGAGAAGCTGACGGGTGAGATAGAAGCACAGATTGCCTCCGCCGCAGATCATCACCTTCTTGATCTTCGTACTCTTGCGCCCCAACGACTTAAAAAATGATCTCAAATCCTGATGCCCCGCGGCAATATGCAGTCTGTCATCCTCCTGCAGTACAAAATCTCCGTCCGGGATATAGACCGAATCTCCCCGCTTCACCGCACAGACCAGGATGTTCATCTGGAACTTGCGATCGATCTTGGCAAGCGACAACCCCGCCAGCGGACTGCCCTGCTTCAGCACATGCTCTACCAGCTCCACCCTGCCCTTCATGAATGTCTCCACCTTGCACGCTTCGGGGAACAGCAGTATCCTTGCGATCTCATTGGCCGCCGACAGCTCCGGATTGACCGCCATACTCATATGCAGGTCTTCCTTGAACAAATCGATCTGCCTGTAATACATGGGATTGCGCACCCGCGCTATCGTGTGCTTCGCCCCAAGCCGCCTTGCAAGCAGGCAGCTTAACATATTCAGCTCATCCATAGAAGCACATGCGATAACCAGGTCGGCGTGGGGCACGTCCGCCTGCTTCTGCACTTCTACATCCGCCCCATTTCCCGTAATGCAGAAAATATCAAGCTGATTCAGAGCTTCCTTTAGTTTTCCCGCATTCTGATCAATTAAAACAATGTCATAGTCCTCTTCTGACAACTGAGTGGTCAGCTTATGCCCAACCTTACCGTCACCAATTATTACTATCTTCATTTTTTGATCCTCATTCACATCTCTCTAGTATTTGCGATGACTCCTAGCAAAGAGATTATAGCACTTTGGTCATAAGAAAAAAAGCCCCTACGGGCTTTTCTTCTACTTTATCTATTCTTCTGCCGCTCTCTTCGCGATCTCCGCTTCCTGTACGTCTGACGGAGCCTGCTCATAGCGTACAAATTCATAGGAATAAGTTCCTCTTCCTCCTGTCATGGAACGAAGAACCGTACAATATCCAAATACGCCTGTCATCGGAATATCTGCCACGATCTCCTGTAAGCCGCCAGCGATCGGATTCATACCAAGCACACGTCCGCGGCGCTTGTTAAGATCTCCCATAACGTCTCCCGTATAATCATCCGGAACCACTACCTTAATAGAAGCGATCGGCTCTAACAGAATCGGTCCTGCCTCCATGAAGCCCTTCTTAAATGCCTGGATGGTCGCCATCTTGAACGCCATCTCGGAGGAATCTACCGGGTGGTAAGATCCGTCATACAGCGTCGCCTTCACACCGACAACCGGATATCCTGCCAGAGGTCCCTTCAGTACAGATTCCTGGAGTCCCTTCTCAACTGCCGGGAAATAATTCCTTGGAACCGCACCGCCGACTACCGTCTCCTCGAATACATATGGTGTCTCCAGATCACCGGACGCTTCAAACTTCATCTTAACATGCCCGTACTGGCCGTGTCCGCCGGACTGCTTCTTATACTTGGTATCTACATCTGAGTTCTTCTTGATCGTCTCGCGGAATGCAACCTTCGGTGTCTCCAAGGTAACCTCGCATTTGTATCTCTCGAGAAGCTTGCTCACTGCAATCTCCAAGTGCTGGTCGCCCATGCCGTAGATCAATGTCTGGCGGTTCTCGCTGTCGTTGACCGCCTTCAGGGTGATATCCTCCGCCATCATCTTCTGAAGCGCCTGGGATACCTTATCCTCGTCTCCCTTGTTCTTGGTCACATACTTCATATATGTATAAGGCTTGGAGTACTCGGTCTTGCCAAAGAGAACCGGCGTAGCCTTCGCTGAGAGCGTATCGCCTGTCTTCGTGTTCGCAAGCTTCGCGATCGCTCCGATATCTCCTGCAAATAACTCCTTCACCTCTACCGGCTTATTCCCGACCATAGTATAGATCTTGCCAAGCTTCTCATCCGTCTCTGTATCTGCATTGTAGAGCGTATCCTCACCCTTCAATACACCGGAGCACACCTTAACGAAGGAATACTTCCCGATGAACGGATCCACCATCGTCTTGAATACATAAGCGGACTTAGCCTTTGCGAAATCATAGTTCGCCTCATAGATCTCGTTGGTCTTGCGGTTGATACCCGCGCACTCTCTCCAATCCGGGCTTGGGAAGAATCTTACGATATCTGACAGGAGATTCGCAACACCCTGCGCCTGCACGTTAGAACCCATGGCAACCGGAACGATCCTGCCTTCCATAACTTCGGTACGCATCGCCGCACGGATCTCTTCTACAGAGAATTCCTCTCCTGCAAAATAACGCTCCATATACTCGTCACTGATCTCGGCTACTGCCTCAAGAAGCTTCTCACGGTA
The DNA here is from genome assembly GCA_947388185.1 of uncultured Dorea sp. Classification (GTDB taxonomy): domain Bacteria; phylum Bacillota; class Clostridia; order Lachnospirales; family Lachnospiraceae; genus Sporofaciens. Next base: position 10,868 of record CANDQP010000025.1, read on the forward strand.
ATTCTCAAGATTCTCCTTACAGTATTCAGGAATCTCGCATTCCTCTCTCTGGCCGATACCGGTATAACGTCTGCCGGCATTCTTGATAACGTTGACATAACCTACCAGCTTCTCGTTCTCTCTGATCGGCTGGAAATGAGGCGCGATCACCTTGCCGTATCTGTCGTTCAGGTCTTCCACTACCTGACGGAAGCTTGCGTCGTCCACGTCCATCTCCGTCACATAGATCATACGGGGCAGATTATACTTATCACACAGCTCCCATGCCTTCTCTGTTCCGACTTCCACGCCGGCCTTACCCGATACCACGATCACCGCCGCGTCCGCTGCACTGACAGCTTCCTCAACCTCGCCTACGAAATCGAAATATCCCGGAGTGTCAAGGACGTTGATCTTCGCCTTCTCCCACTCGATCGGTATCAGCGTCGCGCTGATTGAAAATTCTCTCTTCTGCTCCTCTTTATCGAAATCACTGATCGTATTGTGGTCTGTGATCTTCCCCATACGATTCGTCGCTCCTGATACATAAGCCATGGCTTCCACAAGGCTTGTCTTGCCGCTTCCCCCATGTCCTAAGAGAACCACGTTCCTGATCTCATCAGTTCTGTAAACCTTCATATTTTTGGTGCCTCCTTATACTTGGTAAAATCTCATGTTTACATTGTACTAAAAAATCAGGGGCATTACAACTCTTTTATGCAGGTTTTACAATTTTTTACAACATTCTACCTGATTCCGATATTTACAGAACAATTCTTCACCGTAAGTTCCCCGTCTGTTACAAACATGCTCAGAGCATCGCCCGGTCTCTCATACATTCTCGCATTCAAAGCCACATCGTCTACATATATCGTTGCGATCGTATCATCCACGATCATCTGAATATGGTAAGTCTTTCCCGCTGCCAGCTCGATCGGACGTTCAAGGCCGATATTCATACAGTCGAACCAGGGCCAGTTTGGATTCTTCTCGAATACATATCTGTTCTCGGCTACCCGGAACATATACTGATACGACTGCTGTGTCTCCTCATTCTCCAGCATCCGGATTCCGAAAGAATGTGTCCCTCCTGTGAAACTGATATCCGCTTCTAAAGAATACAGTCCCCCGCATGCCTTCTCTATTACCTTCTCGGTACGCTTATTTGAACCGTCTATTACGAAGTCTTCTACTCGGTTCCTCTCTCCAAACGCTTTCCATACCGTATCCGGGATCCGCACCCCTAATGTCCCGTCTTCTCTCTGGTACACCTCATGGGCAACAAAGGTTCCCGCCCATTCAAAATTCTTCCTGTCGTCACAGTCAATCTTCGTCGGAACCCAGCCAAATAAGATCCTCTGTCCGTTTAAGCTAAATGTCCTTCCTGCATAATACGCGCGCCCGTCAAATGCATCGTCCTTCGGCGCGGTCCACGGCCCGTCAAGACTCTTGCTCATGCGGTAGATCATCTTGCTGCGGTCGCTGTATTCCGTCACGATATGGTACCACCAGTCTCCCATCTTAAAAAGATCCGGCATCTCATGCATCGTATACAGATCAGGCGCCCAGAAATCCCCCTCGAACTTCCAGTCTTTTAGGTCCTTGGAGGTGAATTTTACCGTCCGTCCCGTCTGCTGCGTTTTAGGACCGGCTTTCCTCGTTCCCAGGATCAATAGATACTCTTCCTTCTCTTCATCCCGGATCACCCACGGATCGCGCCAGTCGTCCGGGTCGTATCCTTCCTGCGGATAAAAGGTTAGCGCCTCCTTTGATTTGGTCCAGTGATAGAGGTCGTCCGACACCGCATGCATCAACACCTGGGACGCCTTCCCCTGCGCCGGATAATCCCGGTTGTACCCGGTATAGAAGGCGTGATACTGCCCCTCTGCCTCGAACACACTTCCGGCAAATATAAACTGATCCTGCTCTTCATCCGTCCCCCTTGGGATTGCGACACCGCGATCCTCATAATGAACAAAATCAGATGTTGTAGCCAGATCCCACCCAAAGGGTTCTCCAAACGGTCCCGGCTTCCTTGTATCTCTCTGGTGAAATAAGAAGAACTTGCCGTCTTTGCCAAACGGCATGCAATCACCAAACCATGTTTTCGGAAACTGATAATATAACTTCGTCACAATAGATCTCCTTCCTGACCGGCCTTGCGGCCAGTCCGTTCATCATATATTTAACTATTCCTTTACTGCTCCTGCCGTCAGCCCGCTCATCATATATTTGCTGGTGATAAAATAGAACACAAATGTCGGCAGGACCGTCACTGTAATTGCGGCAAATGTCGCTCCCCAGTCCGTCGTTCCCATGAAGCCCACGAAATCATTCAGCCCCAGAGTTACCGTCTTCATCGACGTAGATTTTGTGAATGTATATGCATTGATAAAGTCATTCCAGGTAAACACTCCCTGCATAGTTGCCACCGTAAGCAGTGAATTGGTAGACATAGGCACGACGATCTTCACAAAAGTCTGAAACGGAGAACACCCGTCAATAATTGCCGCTTCAATGATCTCATCCGGCAGGAATTTGCTGAACGAGTAAAAAAGCTGTATCGAATACGACAGCGAAAACGCGATCTGCGGCAGTATAACAGCCGGATATGTATTCAGGAGCCCAAGCTTATTGAAGATCGTAAACAGCGGGATCAGCGCGACCTGAAACGGAAGCATCAGCCCCAGCATCAGGAACTCCAACACCTTCTTATTGCCCTTGAACCGGATCTTGCTCAGCGCAAAGCCTGCCATGAAGCTGATGATCAGCAGCGGGATCAATACGCCGATCGTAATAATGATACTGTTCTTAAAATATGTAAGCATGGAACTGGTGGTAAATACTTTTACATAATTTTCGAGATTAAAGGTTTTAGGCAGTGCATAGGATGCCAGATGCCGAAAATCATCCGTCGTCTTCATACTGGATGTGACCACATAGAAAATCGGATAGACCTGTACTACCAGCAGAATAGCAGCAACCAATATCTTTAAAACGGTAAATATCCTCCTCTTGGCTATTCTGTTCATACCTTCTCTCCTCTCTCCGTCACCCGCCTGAATGTGAATCCGACTGCCATGCAGATGATAACGATCACCATCGCGATCGCGCTCCCGTAACCGTATTTCATACTGGAAAATGCCTGTTTATACATATATGTCGACATCAATTCTGATGCATTTCCCGGCCCTCCTTTGGTCAGAAGATACGAAATATCAAAGGAACGCAGGGACCCATTCAGGACCAGAATACAATTAGAGATAATCACCGGCTTAATGTACGGAATCTTCACTCTCCAAAACTGCTGAACGACATTCGCCCCATCCACGATCGCCGCTTCCTCCAGATCCTTCGGGACTCCGATCAGCGCCGCGTAAAAGATGACCATATAAAGTCCCAGATACTTATAACCTTCTACGAAAGCCGCCACATACAAAGCCACTTCTCCGTTGGAGATCCATTCCATCATTGCAAGATCCGCGTTAAATAAACTGAGGAATGCGTTGATCACGCCTGTCGGCGTCACCGAGAGCAATTTGCCGAATATCTGACAGACTGCCACAGAAGAGATCACCACCGGCACATAATATAAGGTCTGCAGAAGCGCCCGGCCCTTTGTAAGCCTGGTCAGGAAGATGGCGAACAGCAATCCTCCAAATACCTGTATCAGTACACAGATGACCGTATAGGCAAGCGTATGCCCAACCGTAGACCAGAATATCCGATCCTGCATAAGCTGTATATAATTCTGAAACCATATAAATGTCTTCTCTCCCACGCCGCTCCAGTCAAAAAAACTGTAATAACCGGCCCACACCACAGATACCACAACAAAAAATATATATACGATCAACGCCGGTGCCAGAAACATAAATATTACCTTTTTCCTGCCAAATGCCTTTTGCATAATAAACTCCTTTCTTACCGCACATAATCCGGCCTAGTACAATTTTTACTTTGTAATCAAGGAGTCTGCTACTTTTTCAAATTCTTCCGGCGTCTCGCTTCCCTGTGCAAGTTTCTGCTGTTCATCCACCAGACTGGTAAGTGTCGCCGAATCTAACTTATCATCCCATGACACCCACGCATCTGTCGCGGTTTCAAACATCGGATATAAGTCATAAAACAAAGAGTCCAGGCCTTCCGGCATCTCATCATTAAACGGAGAGAACACCTTCGCCTCCTTGTAACAAGCTTCCGAATAATTTTCACAGATGTACTGGAAGCATTCTTTCATCGTGTCATCATAGGTCTGTGCATTAAACGCCGTTCCAAACCCGCCGTGAATCGGCACATTCGTATCCATATTATCCTCGCCCTTTACATCCGGAACCGCAAAGAAACCAAGCTCGCCAGCTTCATACATTTCACTTGCCTGCGTAATCTGCCCGGAACCGCTGTACCACATACATCCTGTACCGCCAAAGAACAGATCCGTCGCCGCAGTATAATCCGTACTTAAGAATCCCCCTTGGAAATACTCTTCCGTTCCCAGTGTATATAGAAGCTCTGCTCCTGATTTTGCCGCTACGTTATCCGAAAATGTCTCTGTACCATCCATATAGCCTTTGATAAATCCGTCTTTCGTCATCCTCCACGGCGCGAAGGAAAGATATCTCATTAACTGCCAATTCTCTTTCCCAGCCACGACCAACGGGATCTCGCCCTTTTCCTTCAATGTCTTGCAGACTTCCAGGAATTCATCCCAATTCTTCGGAGCTTCCAGATTATATTTATCAAATATATCTTTCCTGTAGAAGAAAAATTCACAGTTCAGGCTCTCCGGGAACAGATATACATTACCGTCATCTGCATCCGTAAAGAAATCATACAGCGCTCCGTTCATATCATCCTTCATACCGATACGCTCTAATTCATCGCCCACGTTTATCATAGAATCAATATCCTTCGCCGCGGCGGAAAGAGCGCCGTTCGCACATCCATAGATATCAGGAAGGGAATTGCTGTTAATATAGAGCTGCAGTTTTGTTACATAATCCGCATCCCCGTTGACCAGCTCAAATTCCGGTTCTTCCAGTCCCTTTTCTTCACTGAATTCAGTCAGCAGTTTCTTTAATATGATGTATTTCGCCGAAGTTTCACTGCAGCGCAGAAGCGCCGTAATCTTCTTACGTTCTCCATTTCCTCCTTCCGAAGATTGGTCTGAACCAGAAGCATCATCTGAAGTGCCGGATCCGCATCCTGTAAGTGCCGCAGATATTGCCATCACACCTGCCAGTAACAGCGCGGTTAATTTCTTTTTTCTCATAGTCATTTCCTCCTAATTGTTTTGTATAAAAGTCCGATGCATCGATGACTTTATTGGATGATTCCATTATACTGTCTGTCTTTCGGCCGACACATAGGAAATTCTGACACAAACCGGAGAATTGCACACTATAAATGATAAGAAAAACAACTGCCCTTTCCGAATATTCTTTTTGTACTATATCCGCTTATACACATTCGGAGTCATTCCGTAATGTTTTTTAAAGACCCTGATAAAATAGCTCTGATCATGATACCCTACCATCTCTGCTATTTCATAGATCTTATATTTGCCTCCGACGATCAGTTCTTCTGCTTTCTCCATACGGCATTTCAGCAGGATCTCCAGAAAGCTTTTGCCGCTGTAATTCTTAAGCAAACGGTTTATATACGTCTTGCTTAATTTAAAATGGGCCGACAGGGTATCTAAGGACAGGTCTTCTCCATAATTCTCTTCAATATATTCCATCATGTTCTTCGCACTCTTCTGGTTGCGGCTCACCCTTTCATCCCGGTTCCGTTCTGCCAGATACTCCACGATCGACTTCAGAACACTTAATACCGCCTGCTTTGTATGACTCTCGTACACCTTCTTTAAGCATTCTGTAACGAATGTACTGTTCTCCTTGTCTCCATGCTCCAGAGGCTTCCTCTTAGCCAGATATTGAACGCACAAAAGCATTACTTCCATTGCGTTATAGCGCATCGTCTCAATATCCGGGCATTGTTCGAATATCTCCTGGAGTAGCTTCTTCGCAGTCTCGATATTCCCCTGCATCAACTCTGATAACAGTCTCTTTTTTTCTCCGTCCGATACACGCCAGACCGGAAGTTCCACGGCGGCTGCGTCCGCGTACATCAGAATACCCGAGCCTTCTCCCAGATACGTTCCCTGTTCGCAGGCATCTAAAGCCTGCTCATACGCATGATTCATCTGGAACAGATTCTTCTCCTGCCTGCTTATACCAAATGACATCTCTGCCTGCAGAACATCCCGTATATTCTTCTGAATCTTTTCACATGCCTGTTCGCAGCGCTCCTCACAATCCTTCCCTGCCATATAGGGCGGAAATGTTACGATAAAGCAATAGCCCAGATTGTCGAATTCATAGTATACCTGCTGTCCCGTCTGTTTCAAAAATTCTTCACAGATATTCTCCACTACAAAATCAAACAGATTCGGTTCAAGCTCCGGCTTCTTCCTGTCATCTTTTACACGGATCGAACCATAGACGAGAACATACTGCTCAATATAAATATTCAGATTCTCCAGGCGCTTCTGCATCTGGGCGCTGTCGTTAAATCTCCCGAATATAAGATCAGAGATTACTTTTCTGCGCACTGCGGGTATCGTCTTCTGGTACTCTTTTTGAAGCTCTGCATAATCCTTCTTAGCCTTCCTTCTGCCCCGTATCTCACAGCATACCTTTCCCACAGCAGTATGCATTTCTTTGAAATTAACAGGTTTCAGGAGATACTCTGACACTCCGATATGAATAGCGGATTTTGCGAATTCAAAATCATCATATCCCGTCAGCAGAATGATCTCTACCTCCGGCCAGATCTCCTTCGCCCGCCTTGCAAACTCCAGCCCGTCCATCTCCGGCATCTTGATATCGCTCAGAATAATATCCGGTTTATGCAATTCCATCAGGGCAATTCCCTTCTCCCCGTCTCCTGCCTTTGCTACCACAGCGCATCCGTAATCCTTCCATGGAAAATGACAAAGCCCGTCTAAGATGATCTCCTCATCATCAAGAACCATCACACTCAGTTCCACATTCATCCCTCCCCTGATACTCCGGCTTCCTATGCCTTATAAGGAAAACATATCACAACGCGCGTTCCCTTGCCTTCCTCTGAATATATCTTCAGTCCATACGCCTCTCCGAACATATATTGAATCCTCTGATGCACTGCATAGACGCCAAGCCCTGTATGAGCATTTTTAACATTTACTTTCTCTTTCTGCGGTCTTAACAGATTCTCCAGCGTTCTCTCAGACATTCCAATACCAGTATCTTCTATCTCAATATAGACATTCTCTTTCATCCTGTATGCACGGATCGTAAGTTCCGTCTTTTCCTTTCTGACTTCAACACTGTGTACGATCGCATTTTCCACCAACGGCTGGATCGTAAGCTTCGGAATCCTCTGCGACCGGATCCGCTCATCAATCTCAAACATGGCTTCAAATCTTGCCCGGTATCTGGTCTGCTGTATATAGAGATAGTCCTTTACATAGTCTAACTCTTTATCCAGAGTAAACATTGTCTCCTTATTACTGATACTGATTCTCAGCAGATTACTGACCGCGCTGACCATCTCGCAGATATCTTCCTTTTCTTCCTTCCTGGCCATCCAATTGATCGTATCCAGTGCATTATACAGAAAATGCGGATTGATCTGTGCCTGCAGCGCCTTGAACTCCATCTCTTTATTCAGCATTTTGCTCTGGGCGATCTCCTCTAATAATTCCCCCATCCGGCCAATGGTATGGTTAAACTCCTGATTGATCTCACCGAACTCATCCTTCCTCTCCTCCTCCAGCCTGACAGAAAAATCTCCTTTTGCCACTTCTCTTAAGGCCTGCACCGTCTTCCTGATCGGTTTCCCCATGAAACGTGACATAAATACCGACAACCCTACGCTTAAGACAAGCCCAACTAACATTGTAACTATCATAGCAGTCTGCACCGGCGTGACTGCAGACGCGATCTCTCTTGCCGGAAGTATTCCGATCGCCTTGAATCCGGTATAATCCGATACCTGATATACGATCTGATATTCCTCTCCGTCTATCCTGTAGCGGAATGAATCGTTCCATTTATTGAACAGCGCATCTGCCTGTTCAGTCAGTTTTGATTCCTCTCCCACTATAATCTGATTATCCGCATCTAACAGCAGAATCATTCCCGATGAAGCAAAATCAACATTTTTCTGAATACGCTCCAATGCAGATACACGGATTCCTGTGCGCAGCACTCCAAGGGATTCCATCGTCAGATTATCCCTCACCTGCTTCACGATCTGAAGACACCCGCTGTCTAAGATATCATTCACATAGGTAACTGCACCATTATTTTCTGCTGCTATCGCCCTTAGCTTGTCTTCATTCTCAATACCCGGCTCCTCCGTCCCGCTTATAGAACAAAAATACTGTTTCCCATTCTCCCCGTATATCTCTATATCCTCCATCTGGTAGCTCTTAAACATCTGCACCAGCAATCGCTTCACCATCCTGGTTCCGCTGTAATATCCTTCCTCATCCCATCCCGGCCTGCCATTGAGCAATTCATCCTGTACCGTCGGATTGAATGCAATGTAATCTAAGCGGTTCACGATCACTTCCATAAACGAATCGTAATTTTCTGACACCTGATTGATCGTTTCTTCTGTCTGAGCAATTGTTTTTTGCAAAATAATATCCGATGCGGTCACATATGTTATCCCTCCTGACAATACAGAGATCGTCACCGTAACCAGTATGCATACTACAAACATTTTCAGAAAGATCGGCATATCTTTTACCCGTACAAATCTCCCGCCTGACGCAAAAAAGCCCATATTCGACCACCCTTTTTAGTTTTACAATAGCACAGCCCCTTCTTCCCGTGCAATCGTAAAATCTGACACCATTGCGGCTTAGGACTTTTCGATTTTCCTATTACCCGGCTGGAATGAATTTTATCAGACAGCAATCTGAAGGAGCAAATCTGTATACATAGAAACAGATTTGCTCCATCCAATATTCACTTTCTCACTTTAAAGCACCACAAAATTGACAAACAGCCGCTCTACAGGTTACAATATATATCATCTATTATCGCCATTAAAACTAAAGGAGAACCATCATGAACCATAAAATCGGCTTTATCGGCTTAGGTCTCATCGGCGGCTCGATCGCCAGGGCAGTCCGGCAGTATTTCCCCGATTACGAGATCATAGCCTTCGATAAGAATAAAGAGACCCTGGCCCTGGCAACCCAGGAGTCCGTAATCGACGTTGCAGCAACAACCATAGACGACAATTTCCGCAATTGCCGTTACCTCTTCCTGTGCGCCCCCGTCTCTTACAATACAGCGTACCTAAGGCAGATCCGAGAATATCTTCACGATGACTGTATCCTGACCGACGTAGGGAGTGTGAAGACCAATATCCACAAGGAAGTAGAAGCCTTAGGAATCGAACGTTATTTTATCGGCGGGCATCCCATGGCCGGCTCAGAAAAAAGCGGTTACATCAACTCCAAGGCTATGCTGATCGAAAATGCATACTTCGTGCTGACTCCCACCAATGAAGTTTCCAAGGAAAAGATAGCACGCTATGAAAAATTCGTTCAGGATCTTCACGCTATACCGGTTCTTCTGGATCATCAGGAGCATGACTATGTGACCGGAACCATCAGCCATCTTCCGCATATTATCGCGTCAAGCCTGGTAAACTTCGTCCGGGATACGGATACCAGGGATGAACTGATGAAGAACCTTGCGGCCGGAGGCTTCAAAGACATTACAAGGATCGCCTCCTCCTCACCGACCATGTGGCAGCATATCTGCCTGAAGAATAAGGAGAATATCTCCCGGATCCTTGACTCCTATATCCAATTTTTAAGCCGCGCCAGGAAGCTGATCGATCAGGAAGACGAACAAGGGATCTACCGCATGTTTGATACCGCAAGAAACTACCGAAACGCCATTCCCTCGTCATCTGCCGGTCCGATCAAGAAGGCGTACGAGGTCTATTGCGATATTATAGATGAAGCAGGCGGGATCGCGGCAATCGCTACTATCCTCGCTTCCAACAATCTGAATCTTAAGAATATCGGAATTGTAAATAACAGAGAATTTGAAGAAGGGGTTCTGCGAATAGAATTCTACGACGAGGCATCTTCTAAGAAGGCCGCAGAGATTCTGCAGAAATTCAGGTATATTGTATATGAGCGTTAAAAATATTTATCCAAGAACCGGACTGAAAGGTGAGATCACGATTCCGGGAGACAAGTCTATCTCCCACAGAAGCATCATGTTCGGCGCCGTCGCACGCGGAACTACGAAGATCACGAATTTCCTGAAAGGCGCGGACTGCCTGTCTACCATCGCCTGTTTTCGAAGTATGGGGATTAGGATCACTGAAGAAACCGGCAGCATCATCGTACACGGTCAGGGACTTCGGGGACTATCTGCCCCGGCAGGGAACTTAGACGTGGGGAACAGCGGAACGACTACAAGGCTTATGTCGGGCATCCTGTCGGGACAATCCTTTTCCTCTGTGATGTCCGGGGATGAATCCTTAAACTCCCGTCCTATGGGACGGATCATCAAACCGCTTACCGATATGGGCGCACAGATCGCAAGCGTACACGGCAATAACTGCGCCCCTCTTAAGATTATGCCTGGTAAGCTTCACGGTATTCACTATCAGTCGCCGGTCGCCTCCGCCCAGGTCAAATCCGCCGTCCTTCTTGCCGGACTCTACGCCGATGGCGAGACTTCCGTGACCGAACCGGCTCTCTCCCGCAACCATACGGAACTGATGCTCCGAAGCTTTGGCGCCGATATCTCTTCGAAGCTTCACGAAGACGGGAGCGCAACCGCACGCATTCAGCCCTGCCGGGAGCTCTACGGGCAAACGATCCAGGTTCCCGGAGATATCTCATCGGCAGCGTATTTTATAGCCGCCGGACTTCTCATTCCCGGCTCCGAACTGCTCATCAGGAACGTAGGAACCAACCCAACCCGGGCGGGAATCCTTGAGGTCTGTGAAGCCATGGGAGCCGATATTACTTATCTGAACAGTAAAAATACGGATTCCAAGGCCGGGGAACCGACCGCAGATATCCTTGTACGCCATAGCCGGCTTCACGGTACCGTTATCGGCGGCAGCCTGATCCCGGCGCTGATTGACGAGATCCCGGTCATCGCCGTGATGGCAGCCTGCGCAAATGGTACGACAGTCATCAAAGACGCCGCGGAATTAAAGGTGAAGGAGACGAACCGGATCGATACTGTCACGGAAAACTTACGGGCAATGGGCGCTAACATTACCCCCACGGATGACGGAATGATCATAGAAGGCGGCGCAGATCTTCGCGGCGCACGAATCAAGAGCCGTCTGGATCACCGCATTGCCATGGCATTCGCGATCGCCGGCCTGATCGCCGGAGGCGAAACCGTGATCGAAGACAGTCAGTGCGTAGACGTCTCTTACCCTGAATTCTTCGCGACACTAAACTCAATATAGAGAGCGGCGGCACATACCGGAAGGAAAGCGATTATACAATTCGTTAATACCCACTGTGGGAGGGACCGGTCTGCCGCCATTGATAATTTCTCCTGACTGACGCTCTAACCTGCAAAATAATTGCTCGTTATTTTTCATTCTCATCATCTTTGTTTTTTTCATTCCTAATCAATCCATGATAAAACAGCATAGCACAAACTGCTGATATTGTACCTGTCGCTGTCTGGTCTAAGTGAATGTCATGCATATTACAAAACATATTGATTACCATTAAAGCAACCAATACCACCGCTGCTACAGCAGCTCCTTTTAATAAATGCTTCATATCTTCCTGTTTCCTTTCCAAAATAAATTTATGTACTGCAAAATAGTATACCAGAGAAAACAGCAATTCTTTCAAAACAGTCATGAAACGCCCTAATTCATGAATAAGTGCGTTTTTCTTTTTACAGAACACGCACTTATTCGTCATTTTTGCAGGGGGAGTTGATATAAAGAATGGTATAAAGTATAATTAGGGAAGTAAATATCGAAAGAAGGAATATATTGAAATGCTGCTATCTTTTTTTCGGCTTTCCCTTGCTATCCGCAATGTATGGCCTCAGCATATGAACTTCAAAGCGTTTAGCGTACTTTATATACTGCTGTTAGTTGCTGGAATGCCTGTAACGCTCCTCGCCTGTGTTCCATACGGTTTGTTCGGTATTCTGGTGGCGGTATGTATTTATGGGTTGCTTGCTTGCCGTGACACTGCGCCGCAGAATGTTTTTATGGGTGTGATTGGATGTATGCTTGCCGTTGTGACAGAGAATTTGCTGGCAAATTTTCTTTATATGCTGATTCCCTCACCTTTATCAAATCAGTGGTATTTTTCTTACGGCATTGATTTGATTTATACTTTGCTGTTTTATTGGATTACGCTGCTTTGCGGCAAGCTGTTGAAAAAAATATTCCTGTCTGGCAAAGGGATTTTACGTCTTCCGCAGACATGGTATGTGATAGATGCTGCATTACTGCTCCTTATAACCATCTATCTGTTTGATAATTTGATTCCAGGACAAAACGGCTCTATCGGCAAAATGATATATAATAATGCCTTACATATTTCGGGGTATCTGCTTGTGATGTGTTGTTTACTTCTGGCTATGCGCCGCTCTTATCTGGAACGGATACAGGCCGAAGCAAAGCAGAAAGCCATGCAGGACTTACAGGACTACACACGGAATTTAGAAGCTATGTATAACAGCCTGCGCTCCTTTAAGCATGATTATGTTAATATTCTGCTCTCTCTATCTGGTTATATTGAAGATGGTGATATGGATAGGTTAAAGGATTTTTTTGAAAGCAAAATCTTCCCAACGAAGAATCTGATTACGGGGGAAGATTATAAGCTGAACCAGCTTAGCAACATCGGTGTGTTGGAAATCAAAAGTCTGCTCTCAGCAAAAATGATTTACGCCCATGAATCAGGGATTGACATCACCATTGATATTCCCGACAAAGTGGAAAGTTTTCTGATAGACACGGTAGACCTTGCCAGAATACTGGGAATCTTTTTGGACAATGCGATTGAAACCACATTGGAGACAGAACAGCCGCAAATAGGCTTAAATATCATCCAGAATAAAACTGGCGTATCAATCATCATAAGCAACCGTTTTCGGGATAGCGGTCTAATGCTGCATAAATTAAAGCAAAAAGGCTTTAGCACAAAAATCGGGCATCAAGGAATCGGGCTTGGGAATGCCCAGAAAATCATCAGTTCTTATGACAACGTGCTATTAGAAACAACAATGAAATGCGACTATTTTACACAACATATAGAACTTACTGACAGAAAGGAATGACATCATATGTTAGATATCTTTGTATGCGAAGACAATGCCGCACAGCGGCGGACTGTTGTAAATATCATTCAAAATACTGTTCTGATAGAAGAATTAGATATGCAGCTTACTTTAGATACAGGAGACCCTTATATGTTGTTGGAAAAAGTCAAGACCAGCCAGAACACAGGCATTTATTTCCTTGATATTGACTTGAACAGCAACATGAATGGAATGAAGCTGGCACAGCAAATCAGATTGTATGACCCCCGTGGTTTCATCATATTCATAACAGCACATTCAGAACTGAGCTATATGACTTTTCAGTATCGGGTAGAGGCGATGGACTTTGTATTAAAAGACAACCCTGCCGAAGCGAAAGTGAAACTCAGAGAATGTCTATTAAATGCTATGGAACGACATACGCTCCAAACCAACAAGACACATAAGGTCTATACCCTTGAAGTTGGCGGACGAAAAATCAGCGTGGATTATGAGGATATTTTATTTTTTGAAACTTCCAGCAATATCCATAAAGTCATTCTCCATGCAAAAGACCGCCAGATTGAATTTCCCAGCACCTTAAAAGAACTAACAGGCGTATTGGACAGCAATTTTGTGCGTTGCCATCGGGCATTTTTGGTAAACAAAAATAATATAAAAGAAGTTGACACTAAAAATCGAATCATCCATTTTTCCAATGGAGAAACTTGCTTAATGTCCACACGCATGATGAAAGCCCTATGAGCCCTTCAAAGCGTTCCTGTACCTGTCTGTTGATGTCGGCAAGATATATATTAGTCTACCATGGGCTGTTCTTCTTCGGCGGGTACGGTTAAGCACGGTATTAAGTAATTATATTGGCTGAAATTGTATATGCTTAATGGGATGCCTGCTATCAGCTGTCTAGCTGATAACGGGCATAATCTTTAGACATGGTAATAGAAAACGACGCTATTCTTTTGTCTCAACGAAAATATATTTACCTCTGCCCTGTTCTGAAGCGGATATAATCAGACCTAATTCTTTTATCTTATGCAACATTTTACCTGCGGAGGATGGTGCTAAGTTACACAATTCAATCACATCTACACGGGCAAAAGGAACATCATATCCAAAGTTCTCAAACAAGGACATAATATTGTCTTTAGTAGGTTTATTTAGCTTAAATTTTGAAATAGCGCGTTCAAATGCTACCTTTTTAACTTCAAACGCTACTTTTTCCTGTTCGAGCGCCACTTTTTCTTCTCCAACAATTACTTTTTCATTTTCTCCGTAATTCAAGTTGTACAGTGTGACTTGGAATGAAGTAACATCAGAATAGAACTCCGGCTCCAGTTCTTCACGATAATTGTGAGCAGCGTGGTAGGATTCCGTGATCTTTTTGAATCCACTTCCTTGACGCTCCATATAACCCAACCGCCCGAAAATATCAGCGAGAATGGGATTACGGCGAGTAGAGGAAATATTGGATATATCTCTTTCTTGTATCCGTGTTCCATCTGCCATGCCGCCGGGAGAAAAGATTGTAAGACGGTCATCATACATATCAATATGAACCTCGCTGCCTAAAATAAGATAATCACGATGGATCAAAGCATTGACGAGGGCTTCAAAAACGCTTCGCTCGCAGTAATCCGGCATTTCGATACGAGAGTTAGCTGTTTTCTTCCAACGAGTTTTCATGTTCCGCTTTACAAAACTGACACCTTCATTGAGAAGGATAATTAAGCTGCCAGAATATTCTGCACTGTCGAGAGCATCCACCATGCCGCCGCTTTTATCCAAACCATTCCAGCGTGTACAGAACAGCCGAGAATGTCTGATTGGAGAATCATCTGCCAGTAAAGCACCTGCATTTGTCAGTTTTCTATGTTCGTTTCTTATATCGAAAGAATCAAACAGCTTATCTTCCATGCTATTACCGGTCCAGACCTTGTATCTCTCTCGCAGCTTGGAAAAAGCGTAGTCCTTGAAATCATATTCAGAGATCAGTGTATCATAGGTTCGGTTCATGCCTTTTAATATGAGCTGATTAAGGACGAAACTCGGAGCAATAACACTCTCATTTCCGATGCGGATATATGCCTCCATGACACCATCCGCTTTGTAGTAATAGGGCGTGGTGTGTCCAGAAGAAACTGTCAGTATAAGAATATCTTTACCGTTCTCTCGTTCTGGCACAAGAATGAAATTAGGATACGGCGAGATGCGCTCTTTAATCAGGTGGCTGATTGCTTCTGCATCTGTCTGCGCGTCTGTTAAACCAATCACATTCCGGTTATCATCAATACCGAAAAGCAGAGTGCCGCCGATACCATTGGCAAATGCGCTGACACTTTTCAGCCAGCTTTTTGGTTTCTTCACTTCCAGAGCAACCTTGAAATCACATTCTGTTGCTTCTGCAATCCAGTTATCAATCATTATCTTGCTCCTTTCCGTCAAGACTATTTTTCTTACTCTGCTCTTGTAAACATTATACTTATTCTTGCACTGAGAGCTGCAAAATACAGCACTCGCTCTGATTGCGGCAAAGGTTGTCATTCCTTCCTACATCAAAAGTCTTTGATCCGGTGTCATATCATCATAGTCTTCATAAAAAATTACAGAAGTCAGAAAAGTGAAAGCTAAATCAAATTCCACATGGATTCCACGCCATGCTTGACTACATCCGGATTTCATATACAACCCATTCTCATTCATATAATAACCGGAATAACTCTGATTTATATTAACATTATACTATTTCTTTTCTTCAGATTCAATCGTCACACCGTTATCTTCCAAATAATTCTTCTCCAATAAGGCATTGGCTGCTGCTTTGCTGCTTTATCTAAAAGTGCAGGGAGAATGAGCAGCTCCTTGTGTTCTTCATTTAACCTCCAGAAAATTTTGGGTAGGTATTCCTCGGTCACAAGTTCTTTGCCACATTGTCAAGTGGTGAATTTAAAATTTTTATATTTTTTATGAAAATATATTGCACAAAAAATTTTCGCGTGGTATAGTATGTAATATAAAATGAATTTCAATTTGGAGGAACCGACCATGTTAATAGAAATAAGAGCCAATAACTGCTTTTCTTTTTCGGAAGAAATAGTTTTTTCTACGAAAGCGGATATGCGAAACAAAAAATTTGCATCTAACGTTCATAGCGAAAATAATTTCAATATATTAAAGGCGGTAGGAATCTATGGCCCTAACAATGCGGGTAAAACATGTCTGGTAAAATGCATCCGCAGTGCCAAAAACATTCTGTTAAGTCAGAAACCAAAAATTATGCCGAATATTTTTCAAGACAGTACTATATGCCAGCTGGGAATCACATTTCTGGAAGAAGGCAGGGAGTTTTCCTATGATTTTTGGTATGATGACAAAAAAAATGAATATCCCTATGAAAAATTTGTGGAAATCTCAAAAGATCAATATGGTAACGAAAAAGAGAATATTTGGCTTTTAAAAGATGTCGTCAGTGGAAATTACCAATGTGATGATGAAGATTTGTTAAAAATGATTTCTCTTGTATCTCAAAGTAATTTGTTGTTTTATCTGGTAGATGTCAATAAATTTGATAGACTGGCAGAAATGAAGCGAGTTGTTACAAAGTTCGCTTCTAAGATTGATATTATCAATATGAATAATATTCCCTTAAAACGAACAATCAATCTTATGAAGAATGAAAACGATCTACAGAGAAAAGTAGTAGAGTTCATTAAAAATTCGGATCTTTATCTGGATGACTTCGGGTATGTAGATATGGATAAAATCCATGTAAAAATGGACTCTGATGAAGAAAAACCGGATGAAAAAGCTCTTGATATTCCTGAACAGATTATGGATCAAATTCGGTTGGTGTCTGTTTATAGAGGCGTTCCTGTTCCCAGCGTACTTTTTGACTCTACTGGAACAAAGAAAATTGCCGCTCTTGCAAGTTACATCATAGAAGGGATTGAACAGGGCAGGATTCTTGTGGTAGATGAATTAGACAGTAGTATTCATTTTAAACTGACCAGAGCAATCGTAGCTATGTTTAATAATGAATTGAATACAAATGCTCAGATGATATTTACAGTGCATGATATCAATTTAATGGATTGTAAAAAAATGTTCCGAAAAGAACAGATATGGTTTGTGCATAAAGATGAAAGTGGTGTCTATGTTTATTCCTTGGCGGCGTTTACCGCACAACAGGGAGTACGTGATACTACGGACATCATGGAAAAATATCGGAAAGGTGTATTAGGTGCCCTGCCTGATCCAGAGTTAATTTGTTCTTTACTGGATATCAAAGGAAACCGGAAGGAGGTGCCTGCCGATAATGAGTAAAATTCCTCAGATTTTTGCTGGCAGCAGAATATGTATTATATGTGAAGGGGATGAAGAATATGAATATTTAGAAAAATTGATCTCATTAGATGTATGGAGCAAAGAATACCTTTTTCAACTGGAAAATGCTGAAGGAAATGGAAATATACCAGCACGATATCAGGACAAATATCAGAATAGTTCAAGTGACTTGGTATTGGTATTCTGTGATACAGATAAAAAACCTTATGAACAATATGTTGATATCAAGCGAAAAATCAACATATTTCATGGAGTTGAAAATGCAGCAGACCAGATTGTTATATATGGAAATCCCTGTACCATGCAAATCATCATTGAACATTGGGATGATGTGATACTTAGTTCCAATAAAAAAAAGAAAAATGCCCCAATTATCTTTGACCTTACAGGCGTTGAAGGATACAAAGGGAGAGCGGATCAACGGCAAGCATTGTTTTCCCGGATTACAAAGGAAAACTATCAAGAAATGCGAGAGCGAATCAAAAAGCTGCCATCTGATGATGCAATAGAAGGAAGCACTAATTTAGGCAGATTTATTGAATACTTTACAATGGATGACAGTAAATGGATACAAACAATCAACAATGTTTTGGATGGATGACCATATTTAAGAAGAGATTATGTATGGATATATAGAAATTTTTTCTCTTAATATAGCAGCCACTCAAATAATGTGCTAACAAAAAAAACATGAGAAACTTTATAATTTACGGGTTCAGGCATACAAGCAGCCAAAAAAATGCTTGTAGAAAGGAATATCTATGAAATTGAAAGCTTTAAGCCACTATAACGGAGACATGGACACACGATTTGGAGATTGTATACTACTGTATGATACCACTTCTTTGGTAGTATACGATTGTGGACATATTCAGCATACTGAGGAGATTAAAAAATTTTTGAGAAAAAATAATTTAATTTCCCAGATACACATTATTATTTCACACAATGACAGTGACCATACAGATGGGGTTGAGAGTTTAATGGAACATCTGCACAGTAAAGGATATTATGTTACATTATATTCTTCTTTATATCTAAAAAGCGCAAGAAAAGTACTGGAACTTCTTGACGATGGGCGTAGGACATTGCCGGCAACAAAACAACATATACTTGAAACCTTTGACAATATAAAAGATATTGTTGAAAAAGCTCAGGAATATGGATTTTCAATTGAAAATGCCACTGTAGGAACAAAGGTGTTATCTGGGAGCATTGTTGGTCCAACAGAAGATGAATTTGCTGGCGTTGTTGCACAGGCTATTGAAGATGCCAAAACCACGAAAATAGATGGAGAAACTGTGATGAACGCTGCAAGTGTACAGTTAAAATATAAATTAACTAATGCAGAAATCGTTCTTCTATGTGGAGATGCGTCACCCACCTATCTACACCGCCTTGATAACTATGATTTAATTCAGCTTCCTCATCACGGGAAGTTAGATAGCGCAAAGGAAATCTTTGATACTCTGAAGGATTCTTATGGAAAAAGTTATCTTATATCCGATAATACAGGTTCCGGGGCTACAAGCGGCGGTTCTGATAAACTAGTCGAGTATATGAAAAATGAACGGTATAGCCCAGCACTAAATACAAAAAATGGTGTGATATCTATCCCTGCAAATACATATGGGAATAATTCTAGTAATAGAACACAAGGAGTGAAGCTAGGTGAAATGGATTATAAGTTCTGATCCTCGAATTTTTGTAAATAGAACCCATATGTTGGCAAGATTACAATATATTCAATCTGTTACTGATGCACCGGTAACAGATTGGATGATAACCCGAAGAAGCAGTGCTTTCCCCAGATCATTATTTTGTTGCATGACAAACGATGAGTTGAATGGAACATTTATAACGGCACATATAGGAGAAGTACAACAATTATGCTCTTCACAAGAAATCGCAATGAGCGATTTTGTGATAGCTAATACATGCATTTGGGAAAAATCATCAAACAAACAAATATTATATTGTATGATGAATATAAATAAAAAAGCAGTCCTCTGGTTTTCCAAGCAAACTCTGAACTTGGAAGAAAATTATAATTTGCGCCAATCTACATTGTTAAGCAATGTTGGGACATTTGGTTTTAATACCTCTTTATCAGAACGGCTACTCTTTTCCAACAGACGCAAAGGATTCATGAAAGCTATTTCTCTTGCTTTTGATAAAGTTTCACCTATTATTTTGCCACAAGATTATGGTAGTATTATACGAAATATTTGAAACAATAGAAATTAGTTTTATATAAAAATCCCAAAAATTGAATACCCATAATACAATAAAAATTATATTTTAGAATGGAGTAAAAATATTGAAAGAACCATTATCATTTTATAAAGCCAATGATGGCATAAAATTTTACCTTATAAACTGCGGTACAGGATTAACGCATCTGATTGTCTTTCCAGATGATACCGTAATGTTATTTGATTGTAACCTTATAGATGACGCAGATCATCCAAACAGAAATAAAGATTATATCTTAGATTTCTTCAAAAATGTAATCCCGAAAAAAATAGATGAATATGGAAATACATTTCAGCCCATTGATATTTTCGTAAATTCCCACCGTGATACAGATCATCTAAAAGGATTAAAAGATATTAATAGTATGTTTCCAATTCAATCAATATGGGATTCAGGATTCCATGGAGCAAATATCGGCAATGATGATTATAAGTATTATATGGGATTAAGAAATAGGTTAAAAAATAAGAATCGTGCCAATCTAAAAGTACCAACACCATCAAATAAACCATTTCAATGTATCGGCGGTGCTAATATATATTGTTTTTGTGATGCACAAGAACCTACCACTCTAGTGAATGAATTGCTTTGTGAAAGCGCTGACAAAGAACAGCATACTAATTGTATCGTACTCCTAATTCACTATGCTGAAAAGAAATTACTATTAACAGGCGATTCTGATTGGAAAGCATGGAAAGAAGATATCGTCCCAAATTTTGAAGATTGTCCTGTTAACTATGAAAATACTGATATCCTAATTGCAAGTCACCATGGCTCAAGAACTTTTTTTACACGTGAAGATACAATTAATGAAACTAAATATCCAAACACCACTTATACTGGATCCATAAGACTAATAAGCCCTAAAATAACATTAATTTCATGTGCTGAATATGAATATAAAGATTATCATCTTCCAAATAAAGAAGCACTAAAATTATATAAAGATAATACGTCGAATAAACAAGTTTATACAACCAACGAGTATGGCACTTTCTTTGGGCGTATTGATTCAAACGGAAATTTTTCTGTAACACCAGAACGATTTCACAATCATGGAAAACAGACTGGAATGAAAATCTATCTAACATGTAAAACCGATACAGGTATTACACTTGAGACTAATACAGCATATGCTGTTGGTTGTAAACTAAATTTTTACCTCACCTCTATTGGTGGAGTTCTTAATGATATAGATAAACCACAAATTTTATGGGAAGTTTGCAATGCCGGCTATGGAAAAGACGATATACACCACGAAATTTATTATAAAGACAAGAATGAAGATGATAAAAAATGTTTTTTTTCACGAGATTTATGTTTCCTTGGAACTCATCTTCTTAGATGCCGTGTTATAAACAAACGAAAGCATTTTGACCAAACACTTATATTTGTAGTTCATGGGAAAAATTGAAGGAGAAGTAAGGCTATGGATAATAATCTTAAAGACTATCGCGAAAAAGAACTGAAGAATTATATAATTGGAAATGCATTAATAATAATAGTTTTGTTAGGTATATTTAATACACTACTTGATGTAAAAATGGATGAATCTATAAATAACATACTATTGACATTGAGTTCAGAAATAATCTCAGCCGGCATCTTTTCATCTATCTTATATACCTATGTATTTATTCTTGATGCTATTATTCCTGGGAATTGGAAAGATTTGATCTGTAATCTATGTAGACCTCTTCCTGGTGAAATAATTTTTGAAGAAATCCGGGAAAAAGCAAACGATAAGCGATTCACAAAAGAAAAGGCTCTACAAAAATATTCAAACATATATAAAATTATAGATAATCTAATTGGAAAAGAAAAACGAAAAGCATCAAATGATGCATGGTACTCTATCTATCTTAAATACGAAAACAGAACAAAAATATTTATCTCTCAACGAGACTATTTATTATGTCGCGATTTATGTATTTCAACACTATATATTGGTTTATTATATTTTGTTTTATGGGCATTTTCGATTGTTGCTTTTGACTATAGAATTGTAATATTATTGATAGTTGAATTGATTGCTACAAATTTTGCCATGCGAGGTAAACAGAAAAGATTTGCTTATAATGTAATAGCCATGGATATACACACACCAGAAGAGAATCACGAATAACGAACATATATAATCTATTTCTCTAGCCCTCCCTCTGCCGAGGAGGGTTATCATATTTATCCTGTTATCTCTTGTATTTCACCGACAAAGTTATAAATGATCTTGACCTCCTGACATTTTTCTCCTATCTTCCTAACCTCACCCACCAGAATCTTACTAATAAGGCGGTTCAGCACAGCTTCCTCCAGTTTCTGGATTGCAGCATATTTGCGTATTTCCTGCATAAATGTCCGAACATCACTTTCCTGCTCGTCTGTATGGCGCATCACCAGAACCAGCTCCTGAATCCTTTTCCGGTTGGTTTCCTGTTCCTGCTCCAGCGTGGCAGTCAGCTTCAGAAAACGCTGTTCCGTCAGGATACCTTTTGCTTTATCTGTGTAAAGGCTCATAAACATGTCTATCTCCTGATTCCTTGCTTCCAGCCGGCTACATTCCTTCTGCATTTCGGAAACATCCGCTATATACCGCCGTTCCATACGGCTGGACAGCCGCTGATAAAACACGTCTTCATCTTTCAAAACCATAGCCGCAAGATCTTGTATGTCTTTCAGCACAAGATTATACAAATCGCTTGCTTCGATCTTATGGCTGGTGCAGGCGTTCTTCCCCAGCCGATTATAAGTCTGGCAGATATAGTATGCCTTGTCTATCGGCTCCCTCTCTTTCCCGGTAAACCGGTTCTTCCCCGTTCTCCCGACTTTCTCATAACGCACCTGCATGGATTTTCTGCATGTAGCGCAATAGATAATGCCATGGAAAATATTATAAAATGGGCAGGCATTCCCTTTCATGATCGTCGGCCTGCGGTCAATGATCTCCTGCACCTGTTCCCACTCCGCCGGTGTGACGATTGCTTCATGGCAGCCCTCAATCACTTCCCAGTCTTCACGTGGGATAATATCGTATGTATTGGAGCGGATACCTTTCTGGTGCGTCCGGCAGACCAGATGTGCGCCCTTATAAAAGGGGTTCCGCAGGATATGGCTGATCCTTGCGCTGCCCCAGGAATAGTAATTCACATCGCATTCCGTATTGGCTTTTACCCTTGTGATCGGCACTTTGTCATCCATCAGCTGCTTTGCGATCCGCATACAGCCCCAGCCGTCCAGCGCAAGTTCAAAAATCCGTCGGATCACCGGCGCAGTTTCCGGGTCTATGATAAGATGCCCTTTTTCATCCGGGTCACGCATCATCCCCAGCGGCAGCTGCCCTCCACAGAACTTCCCCTGCCTGGAACGGGTCATGCGCCCTGCCAGCACCTTTTTGGAAATATCACGGCTGTACATGTCATTCAGGATATTTTTGAACGGCGTAATGTCCATTTCCTGCCTTGTCAGGCTGTCCACCCCGTCCGTGACTGCGATATACCTTACGTTGTGCTTTGGGAAAAAGGTTTCGATATAACTGCCCGCTTCGATATAGTTCCTCCCCAGCCTGGATAAATCCTTGGTGATCACGCAGCCGACCTTCCCCGCTTCAATGTCAGCGATCATGCGCTGGAAAGAAGGGCGGTTGAAATTGCGCCCGGTATAACCGTCGTCCACATAGTATTCATACTGGAACATGCCGTTTTTTTCGGCATAATCCTTGAGCATAAGCTTCTGGTTGCTGATGCTCATGCTTTCATTCTCCCGGCTGTCTT
>CANDQP010000026.1 GCA_947388185.1 uncultured Dorea sp.
GAGCCGTTATGGCTCCATTTTGGACTTTATAAGTGGCAAACTCGGGTTCTACCACAGATGCACCCACTTTACAAGAAGTTCGGTTATTGTAACCCGGCGTAAGCAAGTCAGTTACTCTTCCTTTCTCTCATGCGCGCCCTCAGCTCATTAAGCATCTCTCCATGATGCCGTGATTGCATCCGCGGAAATGCTCCAAGCAGACGTCTGGTGATCCGTGTAGTGCGTTCCGAAAGCTCTGTATATCTTCCCTTCAATTCTGCGTACTTGCCGCGAAGCTCTGCCGCGACTGCTCTCTGCTCTTCCCTGCAACGGTTCTCCCGTATCTTCTCCTCCATACGCTCGATCCGCTCTTCTATGAATCTCCTCTGTTCCTCCGACGCATTCTCAAGCTTCCCGCGCAGTTCTGCTGCCGATTCCTCCAACTGCTTTCTCGTCTCCTGGGACCGCTCCAGAGTCTCCATCACATTCTCATGGATATTCTCACCCAGCCTGTCCGAGATCTCCTTGAGTTCTCCGGCGATCTTATCCATCGTTTCGAGCCTCTTGTTAAGCTTCAGGACTTCCGCCGCCGTGGCGCACATATCAATGAATGTAACTCCCGAAAACACTACAGCCAACACGATCCCCACAGTAAGCGGGATCATCTCAACCCCTTTGCGGAACACCGGATGGATCACTCTTACGATCACCACGCAGGCAACGCCCCATGCAAGGGAGAAGACCAGACACACATATCCTCCGATATTCAGCGGCTGGTTCGAATAGTCCCACCATTTGTGATGGAAGATCTTATCCATCAGATAGCCCGTCATTCCCTCGATCGCAGTGACCAGCGCCGTGGACACCAGGTACAGCGCCGCAATATTCAAATCCTTCGTCTCTAACAGAATCACGACACTGCCGACTCCTATCCCGTAGACCGGGCAGATGGGTCCGTTCAAGAATCCCCTGTTCACGAACTGTCTCTGCTTAACCGTCGCAAACGCAACCTCCGTACACCACCCCAAAAAACCATATATAAAAAAATACGAAACAAAATAGTATATCTGCATCTTTCTCCTCCGGTAACTGTCTATAAATCTTATGTTTACCAGTATACTTCACATTGCTATCTTCGTCAAATAGTGATATGATAGATTTGTAATAGATAATAAGAATCAATAACATTTACAAGGAGCGATACATATGACACTCAAACAAGGGAAGAACCATCTCACCTACCGTGTCCGGTCCATAGATATGGAACTTCAGTTAGAACGGCGCCTCGAAGCGCTTGGACTCACCGAAGGGTCTCTCATCACGATACTGAACAATGATAAGAAGGGATCTCTCACCGCAAGATTCCGCGGTACCCGGTTCGCTCTGGGCCGGCGGATCGCAGACCACATAGAAGTTACGGAGGTGCAGGAACTATGAAAAAGACCGTCAATGTAGGATTTATCGGCAATCCGAACTGCGGGAAGACCACCCTCTTTAACGCATTTACCGGGGCGAACTTGAAGGTTGCCAACTGGCCCGGCGTAACGGTAGAGAAGAAAGAAGGAAAAACTGTCTACGAAGGGCAGGAATTCAAGCTCATCGACCTGCCAGGTATCTACAGCCTGACTTCCTATACTATGGAAGAGACCGTTTCCAGGGAGTGTATTATGAGCGATGAGGTAGATGTGATCGTCGACGTTATCGATACATCCTGCCTGGAACGCAACCTGTACCTGACGCTGCAGCTCATCGAGCTTGGCAAGCCTGTCGTTCTCGCATTGAACATGATGGATATCGTGGAAGAACGCGGAATGGAGATCGACCTCCACCGGCTCCCGGAGATGCTCGGCGTACCGGCCATCCCCGTTACCGCCAGGAAGAAGTCCGGCCTCTCCATTCTGATGCATGCGGTCGCCCATCACAGCCAGAGCAAAGAGGCCGGGCCGTTCATCCATCACCATACCGGCAAGTCCTCCTCCCACATGCACAATCATCACGAAGAGTACGCCATGGTCTATGAGGACTATATCGAAGACAAGATCGACATCATTATGAGACATTTGACCGAACAATACCCCGACGTGGCTAATCCGAGATGGCACGCCATCAAGCTGCTTGAGATGGACAAAAATGTAACCGAAAGCCATCCGCTTGACCTTCACGATGTGATTGACCGCAGTTACGAGAAGGATATCATCAACCAGAAGTATGATTTTATCGAGGAAGTCATCGACGAGATCCTGGTCAACAAATCCGCCAAGGAAGAATCCACCGACAGGATCGACCGTTATCTCACACACCGGTTCTTCGGACTTCCCATCTTCCTTGGGATCATGGCGCTGGTATTCTTCCTGACCTTCACGATCGGCGACTGGCTGAAGGGATATTTTGAGATCGCGCTGGAACAGATCTCACTGCTTACTGCCGGCGGACTTGACGCTCTCCATGTAAGCCCGATGCTGAAATCCCTGATCGTAGACGGGATCATCTCGGGCGTGGGCGGGATCCTTACCTTTCTCCCCAATATCTTCATCCTCTTTCTGGCCCTGGCCCTGTTGGAGGACAGCGGATATATGGCGAGAGTCGCCTTCGTCATGGACGATATCATGAGCGGGCTTGGCCTGTCCGGGCGTGCTTTCCTCCCCCTCCTCTTAGGGTTTGGATGTTCCGTCCCCGCCATCATGGCCTCCAGGGCATTGGAACACCGGCGCGACCGTTTTAAGACCATACTGATCACACCGTTTATGTCCTGCAGCGCCAGGCTTCCCATCTACGTCCTGTTCTCTTCGATGTTTTTCGGAAGATACGCCATGATCGTCTGCTATTCCATGTATCTGATCGGAATCGCAGTCGCCATTGCCACCGCATTCATTCTGTCGAAGATCGACGGAAGTAAGGCCGAACACACACTGCTGATAGAGCTTCCGGAGTACAAGTCGCCCAATGCACGGACTATATTCATCTATGTGTGGGAGAAGGTCAAGGATTATCTGGGCAAAGCCGGAACCGTCATCTTCGTCGCTTCCGTGATCATGTGGGTTGTCTTAAACTTCGGTCCTCATGGATATGTCACAGATATCACCCAGAGCTTCGGTTCTCTGATCGGCAAGGCAGCCGTTCCGCTGTTTGAACCTGCCGGACTTGGATACTGGCAGATCATTGTTGCCCTGATCGCCGGGATAGCGGCGAAGGAAGTCGTCGTATCAAGCTGCAGCGTACTGTTCGGCATCCAGAACATCACCACCGCAGGCGGCATGGACGCCATGGTCGCCACATTAGGCGGGCTTGGCTTCGGCGCGGCGAACGCCTACGCGCTGATGGTATTCTGTCTGCTGTACATACCCTGTACAGCCGCCATTGCCACGATCCACCGTGAACTGAGAAGCATAAAACAGACCCTTGGGATCCTGGCTTACCAGTTATTCATTGCATGGCTTATGAGCGTGATCGTGTACCGTATCGGGATGCTCTTACTTTAAAATGAAACTCCCCCTTATTCTCAACAATGAAGTTACACGGTAACTTCTGATTGCATTTCTGGAAGAATGTGATATAATATTCACGACTCAGTGAAGAGGCTTAGGAGAAATTAGGAGGAATTATAATGGTTACAAAGAAAGAAGTATCCGAAACTAAGAAAACTGAAACTGCGAAGACATCTGCTGCGGAGATTGTTACAGAATCGACAGAGGCAGCGAAGCCGGCCAGGACAACCAGAAAGAAAGCAGAGAAGAAAGAACCCGAGAAGAAGACTGCAGAGACCGCAGCAGAATCAGTGAAACCAGTTGTAGAAGCAGAGACAGCAGAATCAAAAACGCCTGAGAAGACACCTGAGAAGAAAGAACCTGAGAAGAAGACGTCTGCAAGATCAACAAAGAAAGAGACAACCGTGAAGAAGGATACAGCGAAGAAATCACCTGCGAAGACAACCGTGAAGAAAGAAACGGTTAAAAAAGAAACCGTGAAGAAAGAGACAGCAGCCAAAAAAGAGATCAAGGTGAATGCGGTTGTTGAGCACTATGGACGACAGATAGAAGAGAGCGCGATTGTTGCCAATGTGAAGAAAGCATGGACAGCGTCCGGTAAGAAGATCAAGGATATCAAATCGATCGAATTGTATATTAAGCCGGAAGAGAACGCGGTTTACTATGTCGTGAACGGAACAGAGACGGGAGCAATTGCATTGTACGAATAGGATTGGTTTTAAGTGATGTGGGTTGGAGATAATTTACTTGAGATGATGAACGGACAGTTTGATGCGTTTTTGCCGATGAACGGACAGTTTGATACAGCCCTTGAATGGGCTTCGCAGATGATATTCGCGATGCAGATCGCGGCGGTTGTGATCGGACTGCTGGTCTGTTTCCTTGGATTGAAACTGATCAGAGTATTATCCGCAATCTCGGGTCTGGCAGTGGGAGCGGTATTAGGAACGGCCGCGGCTTTCGGACTCCGGTTTTCAGGTACGATGATACCTGTCACGATACTGGTATGCGCGGTCGTAGTAGCGGTGTTAGCCGTGGGAATCCGTAAGATAGGAGTCTTTTTTGTGATATTCCTCTATACGGCGGGGATCGTGCTGTCTCTGAATATACCGCAGCCCATGATCCTGCTGATCGCGTGCGGAGCAGCGGCGCTGCTGGCGGCAGTGCTGTCTATGATCTGGACGGATCCTGTCGTGGTAGTCATTACCGGAATATCAGGAGGTCTGTCTGCAGGGATATCTGCTGCAGCGCTGCTTGGAATGGGCGGCAACATATTGCTTAGATACGGGATCAGCGCTGTTCTGGCGCTGCTTGGGATCTTGACGCAGTTTATGATCCAGTCCAGGAAGATCGGCAAGAAAGAAAAGGTATATGCCAGTCAGATGCGCAACCAGGTATCCAGAGAATCTGAAGTTGAGAAGGCAAGACGGATACTGGAAGATGACGAAGAAGAGGATGAGGAATCTGATATCAGAACTGCGGGAAGTACCAGGAAGACCAAGACCGGCAGGAAGAAGAAGGTCAGCAAAAAAGTCTCCGCCAAGAGCGTTAAAAGCGATGATATGGAAGAGGATGACGATATAACGATCATTCATGAAGATTTGTAATTTTGAGTTACTGTTTACGGGCGTGCCAGTGAGCGGTAACTTTTTGTTTTATCGATTCTGTCAGGGAATTTCATCCATACAGATCCGATCTGGTTGTATTTTAGGCCAAATGTGATATAATAGAGGAAGGTGCAAGATTATCGGAACCGGAGAAATATAAGTGAAGGAGGCCTTAGCGATGAAGATTGATATGCATTGTCATGTTAAAGAGGGCTCGATCGACAGTAAAGTAAGTCTGGATGAATATATCACGAAGCTAAAAGAGCATGGGTTCGAAGGGATGCTGATCACAGACCATGATACTTACAAGGGATACCGTCATTGGAAATATCACATGAAGGGGAAGGTTCATGAAGATTTTGTAGTATTGAAGGGGATCGAATATGATACCTATGATGCAGGGCACATTATCTGTATTATGCCGGAGGGCGTTAAGATGCGCCTGTTGGAGATCAAGGGGCTGCCGGTGAGTGTCCTGATCGATTTTGTGCATCGCCACGGCGGAATCTTAGGACCGGCGCATCCCTGCGGTGAGAAGTATCTGAGTTTTGCTCATACGAAGAAGTTTTATAAGTCGCCGGAACTTATCAAGAGATTCGATTTTATTGAAGGATTTAACGCGTGCGAGCCGGAAGAGTCCAACGCAGGTGCAATGAAGCTTGCAATGAAGTATAAGAAGCCTGCGATCGGGGGAAGTGATTCCCATAAGCTTGACTGTGTTTCGCTTGCATATACGGAACTGCCGAATAGAGTGACCTGTGAGACAGAACTGATCTCATTGATCCGCAGCAAGGTGCCGATCGGTGTGGGCGGCACTATATACGGGAAGACGACGAAGGATAAGATCGGGAAGGCGAATAAGCTGTTGGTGTACTCTTTCTGGTTCTATAATAAGGGCGGCGCTTTATTGAAGATGCGCAAGAGGAAGGAGAAGGGCCAGGTGGAGAATCCGATCGATCCGATCGATCCGATCGAGATTCCATATCTTAAACTTCAGGGAAAGGCTTAGACAGAGAGAGTCCTACGGGACTCTCTCTTGAAAAACAATGACTACTTTATACGCAGGTGATACCGATTTGACAACTGGTTGATAAGTTTCATAGGCGGACAGCTTAGCAAATCGATCCGCTTCTTCAAATCTTTCTTTTTCATTCAATTTTTCCTGCAGTTTTTGCACTGCTTCTGTTTCAAACTGCTTATGCTGCTCCTGATTTAATTCGATATCTCCAAATGCCAGCCATCCATTCTTGGTGTCTCCAATCTCTGTTTTCCCGGGATCAAAACTTGTATTATGAAGCACAGCATGCGGGATCTGAATGGTTAATTCATAAGTCTCTTCATTTAACTGAATATTCTCCGGTGTGATCTGTGTCAGATCTATAGTATATTGTCCTGTTCCGTGAATCGTCAACGCCTGTTCCCTATTAAAAAATCCCAAATTGAACAATCCGGTATCCGTTATCGTTGTATTAACGTATGCCTCCTGTTCTTCTACTATCAACAATTTTTGCCGTGTTGTTTCTCCTAAAATCGCCTCTTCAAAATCTGCCGCTGTAAATCCCAAAATACCGTTGTTTTCCAGTGTTAAATCATGATTTTCAACAGGCTGTACTTTTTCTGAGGTATTTCTTTTCTGTATAAAAAAAATACAAACGATCAGCCCTATTATTAAAAATACGCCGATCAAAAGAAGTTTAATTGATAGTCCTTTTTTCCCGTATTTCTTAAATGCCTTTTCTACCGATTCGTCTATAATACATTTGAGCTCTTCGCTGCTGATATTCTCTCTACTCATCTTTTATCCTTCCCCTTGATTCTCCTGAAATAGTACAAGTTTTCGGTTTTGCGCAAGTCGCATCATTCCATCTGTGGTAACAGGCATATACGGTGATCGCTCCTGCTGTTACAACTGTGATGACAACGAATGCAGCGATTATTATTTTTTTCTTTTTCTCCTTCATTTGTTTATGGTCCTTCCTTTCTCTGTATAATCTCTGTAAACCTGTATTAATCTCTTCATTGACCCCTCCTTCCTGATGCTGTTCACAGCATATCACAAGAATTTTTGCACCCGGATTAGTCGATGCAAAAAGAACAGCCTCCAGACAAATCATCTGAAGACTGTTCTCTCATTTCCATATAATATTGTCATTTGTCTTCCGCTTCCATACTCTCCATAACCTTCCTGCAGGCATCTTCATCACCTGAGTAATAGCAGACTTCCAGCAAATATTGATACAGCTCCATCTTTTTTCTGGCATAGGGGAGAATCTCCTGGTATTTTCCACAGGTCTTTATCCCTGAACGAAGAAGCTCTTGTGCTTTTTCCAGATTACCCAATTCTGTCATCATATTCGCATATGGAATTACGATAATATCTATATGCTCTAATTCCGTTGCACAGGTCTTGCCGACAATGTCATCCGCAATGCTGCAGTATTTCATCGCTTGTATTTCATCCGGAACTATCAGCGTATAATACCATGCAACAGACATCGCATACTCCCACCGTAACCCGGAATACTTCTGCGCATTCTTTTCAATCTTCCTTCCTGCCTGCTCCAAAAGCCTGACAATCCCTTTCTTATTCTTCGGCGTGCTTCTCATCAGAACATTTGCCTTATTCAGCATATACTGGGTGAGCAGGATTTCTTTACGGCCGTCTCTTGCCAGTTTCATATGGAAAATGGACCGGTCAATCGCTTTCATCAACTTTCCAAGATCACAATACTCATTGTCGTGTTCATATTGTCCGTCCAATCTTGTGTCGTAAAAGTCTGCCAGCATGTCATAGTATTCTGCCTTTATATGTTGGTTACTGTCCCTTGCAAAACTTTTCATTGCCTCAATCAGTTCCCATGCTTTTCCCAGTGCCCGTTGCTCCA
Source organism: uncultured Dorea sp. (assembly GCA_947388185.1). Classification (GTDB taxonomy): domain Bacteria; phylum Bacillota; class Clostridia; order Lachnospirales; family Lachnospiraceae; genus Sporofaciens. The sequence continues at coordinate 7,957 of CANDQP010000026.1, forward strand.
AGTACACGGAAATCAACTTATGGTAAAGGGTCGTGATCACATATCTGTTTTTACACGCAGGTTCATGTATCAGTTCCTCCGTATGACGAATGATATACTCTTCCCTGTCCACAGGCATATGAAGCAGCACATATCCGGCCAGTTCAATGCAGATATCCAGCTTTCCAAGCGCCTCGGTCTTCCTCGATTCATCCAGCACGCTTTCCGCCAACTGCAAGATCTGTTTTACTTTTCTATGATCCGTTGCTTTCTGCGCACCGCCCTGACTGACTCTTTTTTTCCATACCTCTCCGATCATGCCTTTTTTGTGCGCCTGCTTCTCCAGCCAGTCCCCTGTTTTGGAATCCTTTTCAAATACGGAATTCAGATATCCGTTGATCTTAAGATATGGCAGCGGAAACTCTGCACGTTCTGCTTCAGTCCTCAGCCGCACATACAGAAATTCCGTGATATGACCGGCATCCGCCAGATATCTGTCCTTCCATTCCCATCCGCCGACTACTTCCCGAATAACCGGATGCATGGACAGCATTGTATCCGAACAAGTAATCCAGCCCTCTTCTTCCAGCTCATTCACAGGATCCATGGATGCCAGTTCCATCATTTCACTGAAAATATCAAGCTCAACGCCTGGCTGTGCAAAAAGAGAGAGTGCTTTCAGGATTCTTTTTTTCTCCTGATCCTGTCCATGATACGGAAAGACAACGAAAATAATATTTTTAATTGTCTCCCTGCCTGTCCTGCTGTCTTTCTCAAATCTGATTTTTTCAGAAGACATATTGGAAAAACCAGATTTCTCCACAAGCGTTTCTGCTTCCGCAATGGTAATCCGGCTGCTCTTGATCTGCCGCGCGATCAATTCCAGTATCAGTGTATGCCCATCGCTTTTTGAAATAATATGATCCAGATAGCGTTTTTCGTCATCCTTTAGTTTCAGCCCCGAATAATTTTCAAATAAATGATATAGCTGTGAAGGCTTCTGCAATGCCTCTAAACGCAGCTGCGCACCATTATCTGAAGGCGGCTTATCCCGCGAGATCACCAGCACTTTCCAACCGACGCGCAGCATCTGAAGAAATTCTTCTGTAATTTCCCCGCTGAAATTATCGATCACCAAAAGCGCTTTTTTCTGGGCGAGAATCCTGCTTAGTATCCTCAATTTGCGTATAAAATAATCACTGTCACTCTCTGCGGGCTCCTGCTTAGCCGTATTGATCTGGAGGCCGACATCATCAATCAATAAATGCTGAATAGAATCCCGGTAATACAGATACAGCATCGTATCAAACTCTATGGCATTCGCAGAAACGAATTCCCTTGCCAGAGAGCTTTTCCCTATACCTCCTATCCCGGTCAGAAAAAAGCATTGGGATGCACCCTGTCCGAACCACTCCTCAAGTACCATGAGTTCATGGCATCTGCCTACAAAATATCGGTTCTGCGGAACTATTGCAGAACAAACATAGGGGATGGCTGTGTTGGCTAACCCGGAAAGCTCGTTTAATCTTTCTACAACCTCTCCCATCGTCTGGTATCTGTCAAACCGATAGTTCGCAAGCGTTTTGTGAAAGAAATCCGACAGTTTCACAAACAGCTTATCCTGATAGCTGATATTGCCATATTTTGATCTTTCAAAACAATATTCCGCATCCGATACACACTCCGCGGCCCGCGGCGGATTACCAAAAATCAGGTAGAACAGCAAGGCTCCTATACCATAGACATCCGTATAAAACCCAAATTTATGGAACTGCCCCATTTGATGTTCCAGAGGCGCAAATCCTTTTGTATAAGAAAACCTGCATCCGCTCATATTTTTTTCCTTCAGGCTCTTTATCCTGACCAAAGAGTCAAAATCAAACAACTGCACCAGTTCCGTTGCGCTGCCGCCTGCTGTATTTTTGAGGACAAATACATTGTCCGGCTTCATATCGAGATAAAGATATCCTGCCTTATGGATTCCGGCAACCACCTGAGAAACCGACCGCACGATACGGATACAGTCCTTCATATTTGAAAATGTATGGTATGTCAGAGTCCCGCCTTCAAGATAAACGGAAGGAATATAAACCGTATTATTTTGATCAAAACAGCGCAGCATATTTGTCATGGAATTTGTCAGACCTTCGGTCAGGAACAGGCCATTCCCCTTTCGGAATGCCCGCCGCATGTTATCTTTTGCCTCCTCAAATTTCTCCTTATCCCCGCCGCCGGGAATCACTTCTCCGGTCTTGGTCCGCCTGATATTCAATTCGAATGGATAACACTCTTTCAGCCGGATAGGTTTTTCTTCCCCAAAATCTGTCTGGTAAACAGCGTCATAGACGATACAGGAACCTCCCCTGGCAATTTCTTTTTGGATTGTATAAGACAAGCTGTTATCCCTGCATTTCAGTACGGTGTCTTTTTCCAGTGCAGTTCTTTGTTCCATGTTCTCACTTCCAATTCTCATATATGTCTTTTTGCTACATGATGATTGTACACTGTACTTTTACCATACTGGTTTTACTGCTACATTCACTGTTTGTCCTGATTCCCGTTCAGACTGTGTATGTATTCCTCATTTTCCAGATACATTTCATGTATAAATTCCCTGAAAACTGTCAGCGGTTCCTGGCTTTTACTGCAATAAAGGAAAATCCAGTCATACGGATTGCCTAAATACAATTCAAGGTAACCCACTTCCAGGAGCATCTTGTTGATATCACTTATAAACCTTTCATCATCCCCGTCAGACGCCTGATATACCATCATATTCTTACTTGTTATGAACCGATCATTTTGATTGGGGAAGGCTTTGCGGATCCAAAAATAGTAAAAATATGTCAGGATCAGAGTCTTTCGGATACTTTCCGGCTCAACATGCTCGCCTTTTAATATTTTTTCTATCGTTTGCCTGTTGGGGAACTGCCTCTCTGCAACTTTGGGTAAAAGCGGATTATTTTCCAGCAAGGGCTTAATACTCCTGTCAGACTTTATAACAAAAAGAGGCTCGATCCTGCCGTCTTCCTTTTCCTCGACCTCATCCAGTCCCAAAATCTGTCTGAACACTTCCGATGTGCTTCGAACGGATTCCATATTCACGTCTAACATCTGAATTTTCGTTCTTTCCAGGTCAGCCAGTCCATCTCCTCTTCCGCGCAGCTTCTTCCACAGCTTTTGAATCTCTTCCGTAGCTCCCGCATGATTATATCCAAATTTCTCCGCATTCACCATGAAATAATCAAGGAGTTCCTCCGGATCTTGAAACTTATCAATTTCCCTTACGATTGTAGAGGTAAATAAAATATCTCCGTCAAATACCATCCTGCTGTTCATCACATTGGGAATATCCTTATCTGGCAGTGAGTGAAGCATCTCTAACGCTTTCAGATAATTCATTCCTCTGCAGAGGCAAAAATAGTATACGGCCTCCTCCATCACATGACAGTCAAAGCTCTTCATCAGCATTACCCGCCTGAAAAAATCATCTGTCCCTTCTTTATCAAGCCCAAACGCAAAGCAAATCTGGAATCCGGTCCTGCGGCTGATTCCTTTATCTTTCGTATACCATTCCTTTATACTTCTTGGCATTGGTGATATCCCGGCATTTTCAAAGGCGGTCCTGATATAGGCTGATTTTTGATTGATATCGCCAAGATCACCATTATAACCATGTTCCTTTATAAACTCATCCAGTGAAGCAGCAAAGGTACGAAACATCCCTGCGGTATCCAATATGATCTCTCTCGGATAATCCTCATTCGCCGCTTCAAGAGCCTTTATTCCCATAGATTTTGTATAATTGTCCACCGATGGCTTCCTCCTGCATTAAACTTATTTTGCTTCATTCCGCCCCTCAAAGGATCAGCCCCGCCGCTGCACCGAACCCAAATAAAGTAAAGATCACTTTCAGATTCTCCCTCTTATCCGGATTCACCTTACACAGAACCGCAAGGCCTGCTCCCGCCCCCGTGCTAAGCCCAGCGGTCACGGACGCAAATGTTATAGCGCCTCCCAGATATAGCTGGGTTAAGATAACAGAAGCCGCACAGTTTGGTATCAGCCCGATCACGGCAGCGATCACAGGCTGAAATATCGTATCCCCAAGCAAAAACGCCGATAATCGCTCCATTCCAAAGACCTCTGCCGCAAGATTCAGCACACCGGTAAATAAAAACAAAAATACGAAAATCCTTGCCGTATGATCCCACGCTGACCGAAGAATTCCTTTTTCTTCATTATGGTCTCCCCATTCCCGGCAAAGATTCCCCGTTTCTTTCGGCGCCGATATCCATTTCGAAAGAAACAGATCTGTAAGATATCCGGCTAAGACCGCGATCACGATCTTCGCTGCTATGAGCGGCCAGACTTCCGCGATCGCATCTAGATTGCCAAGCATGATCAGAACCGCTTCATCAGAAGTCGCTATAAAAACCGACAGGAGAGTTCCCACCGAGATGATTCCGCCTGCATAGAGGTTTGCCGCCATAACAGAGAATCCGCACTGAGGGATGCATCCTAACAGCGCTCCCACCGCAGGTCCCGCTTTCCCCACCTTCAAAAGCACCTTTTTGGCATATGTTCCTGAATACTGCTCTAACGCTTCGATCAGCGCAAAAGCAACAAACAGATACGGCAGCATCTTCAGAACATCCATGCCGGTGTCCGTGAGAATATCTTTCATCATTTCCATAGATACGACAATCCTTTCATGCAGTGAAAAAACCAACAGGGTAGTTTCCTGCCTACCCTGTCAACTCTGTCTCTTTTGCCGGCATACCGCCGGATATACTCAGCTTCGTCCCCGATATACTGTCTCAAGCACATCGGCTGTCCCTTCTATCCCAAGCCTGCTTACATTCAGAAGCAGCTGATGGGATGATACACTTCCCCACTCCAGTCCTGTGTGGGATTCGTAATAATATTTCCGCTCACGGTCAACACGCTTGATCTTATCTGCCGCCTTCTTCTCCGACAGATCGTATCTCTTTGCAATCCTTTGTATCCTGTCTTCCATATCCGCACAGATGAACACATCAAGACACATCGGATGGCCCTTAAGTATCTGTCCCGCACATCTTCCCACGATCACGCAGGGCCCTCTCTGTGACAGCTTACGGATGATCTCGGATTGCAGCTCATATACCTGCTCATTCAAAGGCTGCGTGTAATCAGCCGACCGGATCGCTTCCCGGTACTCCATCGGAGCGATCACATATCCCGTGAGGAAACTGTTGAGGGTCGTCTCATCTACTGCCCTGGCTGTCTCCTCTCTGATATCCAGTCTTTCTGCCGCCATCCTGACCAGATTGTTATCATACAATGGAATATCAAGCCTTGTTGCAAGTATATTGCCAATCTCGTGTCCCCCGCTTCCAAACTGACGTCCAATCGTAATAATCTTGTGTTCTGCCATAGGTATTCCTCCTTCCTGGTACAAACTACTCTTTACTGCTACTTCCATTATACCCCTATTTCAAGGAAAAATGCCAACTTTTATTTCACATCTACCAGATAATTCTTCTCCCGCAGTACATCTTCTATCATATCCAGAGTCTCTTCTTTATCAGCGATCACCTTATGATAATGGTAATTGGAAGTGATATTCTTAAGAGGCCTGGATTTGCCGCTATGAATGTCCGCTATGAATTCAGCTACCTTTCTTCTGGAATTAATATTCAATTCCGCTTCTATCCGTCCGTACACTCTGTGATTGATCATTACATTCTTGATCATTCCCCCAAGATCTACGATCGCGCACAATTCCTCTTCTAATTGTTCATCCGTGTGCTGCACCTTGAACACCCTGCTCACGGAACCTGCCGTATTCAGAATATACCCCCTGTTCGTAGATATGATGTCATAGCCTGCCGCACGGATCAGGGCTATATCCTGCACGATCACCTGGCGGCTCACCTTGTATATGGCAGCCAGCTTCGTACCTGACAGCGGAACCGCGCTCTTCTGAATCTGCGCAACGATATCCTCTCGTCTGTCCAAACCGGTCATAAATCTGCCCTCCTTCATAAAACCTCATCTATACCGCGTGAAGGTTCTTAAGAGAGATATCCAGTATCGGCGCGGAATGTGTCAGCGCCCCGCTTGAAATATAGTCCACGCCCAGGGATACCAGACGTCCGATATTCTCTTTTGTCACATTGCCTGAACATTCCGTCTCAGCACGTCCGCCGATCACACGGATTGCTTCTTTCATCTCTTCTGAAGACATATTATCAAGCATGATAATGTCGGCGCCTGCTTCCACAGCCTCCTTTACCATGTCAAGGTTCTCTGCCTCAACCTCTATCTTCCTCACAAAGGGCGCATACTCCTTCGCCATCTTCACCGCCCTGGCAACGCTTCCCGCTGCGCCGATATGGTTGTCCTTAAGCAGCACCCCGTCTGACAGATTATATCTGTGATTATACCCGCCGCCTACACGCACCGCATACTTTTCGAATATCCGCATATTAGGCGTTGTCTTCCGGGTGTCTAACAGCTTCGTTCCGCTGCCCTTGAGAAGCTCTGCAACAGAATGCGTATATGTCGCGATCCCGCTCATACGCTGGAGATAATTCAATGCGACACGCTCACCGGACAGGAGGACTCTGATATCACCTGTTACCTTCCCCATCAACTGCCCTTTCTTCACTTCGTCTCCGTCCGCACAGTAGAACTCGGCCTCAGTCTTCTCATCCAGCAGTTGGAATACTCTCCTGAAAACATCCAGGCCCGCTATGATCCCGTCCTGCTTGCAGATCAGGTCCACCTCTCCTTTTACTGCTTCCTTCATCACAGAATTCGTCGTCACATCCTCACTGGATATATCCTCTCTCAGCGCCTCCAGGATCAATTGATCCGCCTGCAGGGTCATTGTTATCTTATTCATATCAATCCACTCTCCTTATCTTCTTTTATCTTTTCGGCTGCTCTTCCTGCGAACACCAGACTCTCAAGCAGAGAATTGCTTGCCAGACGGTTCGCACCATGAACACCGTTACAGCTGGTCTCTCCTACCGCATACAGCCTGTCCATCGACGTATGGCTGTCCGAATCCACCCAGATCCCTCCCATAAAATAATGCTGGGCCGGCACCACCGGGATCCACTCCTTCGTCACATCATACCCCTCTTCCAGACAATGCCGGTAAATATTCGGGAAATGCTTCAAGATCTTCTCCCTTGGGATCGGCTCCATAGAAAGCCAGACATGATCTGTACCCTCTTCTTCCATCTGTTCCCTGATGGCCTGTGCCACGACATCACGCGGAAGCAGCTCGTCCACAAACCGCTCTTTCTTATGATTATACAGTACTGCCCCCTCTCCCCGCACAGATTCCGAGATCAGAAATCTGCGTCCAGGTTTCAGGGAATAGAGTGTTGTCGGATGAATCTGAACATAATCCAGATTCTCCAGACGTATCCCATGCGCCTTCGCTATCCTGACCGCATCGCCGGTCAGATGCGGGAAATTCGTAGAATGCTGATAATTACCGCCGATTCCGCCGCTGGCAAGAATCGTATGATCTGCATAGATCTTAAGTGTCTCCCGCTGCTCCTGATCCGGCCCATCCGCCTTCCCGGCCAGAATTCCCGCACAGGCGCCATTCTCTTCTATAATATCTGTCATCTCCGTATACTCATAGATCGTCACGTTCGCAAGCTCCTTCACCCGCTCAAGCAGAGTACTGGTAATCTCTTTCCCTGTAATATCCTCGTGAAATAATATCCTCGGCCTTGAATGCGCCCCCTCTCTCGTATATATGAATTCCCCGTTCTCCTGCTCGAACCGGACTCCGTAACCGACCAGATCCCGGATCACCGCCCGTGAACCCCGGATCATAATATCCACAGATTCCCGGCGGTTCTCATAATGTCCCGCCTTCATCGTATCCTCAAAATAACTGTCATAGTCTTCCTCGTCTCTCTGTACACAGATTCCGCCCTGTGCCAGAAAGGAATCACTGCTCTCCAGATCTGATTTGGTGATCAGCACAACCTTCATATCTTCCGGAAGCTTAAGTGCGCTGTATAAGCCTGCTATCCCGCTTCCTACTATGACTGCATCCGTATGTATCTCCATCTTCATCTTCCCCCGATTACGCCAGCTCAAGCATCCGCTCAAGAGGCCTGACCGAACCTTCCCTGAGCTCTTTTGTCACATGAATCTCATTTTCGCCGTTCTTCAGCACATCTCTGATCTTCTCTAATGTGATCATCTTCATATCCTGACAGACTGGTTCCGTCTCGGTGAAATAGAAGCTCTTCCCGGGGTTCTGTCTTTCAAGTTCAAACCGGACCCCCGTCTCCGTACATATAATGAATTCCTGACACTCACTCTTATGGGCGTATGCAATGATCCCGGACGTGCTCCCGATATAATCCGACATCTCCCGCACCGCCTGCGGGCATTCCGGATGTGTCAGGATCTCTGCCTGCGGGTGAAGCTCCTTCTCCTTCTGTATCTCATGCACCGCCATCTTCTCGTGGACCGGACAGTACCCTTCATTATATACAAAATGCTTCTTTGGCACCTGTTCTGCTACAAAGTGCGCAAGATTCCTGTCCGGTATGAAGAATATGTTCTGATTCGGCAGCGCTTCCACAATCTTCACCGCATTCGACGAAGTGACACAGACATCCGAATGCTTCTTTAACTCGGCTGTAGAATTAATATAGCACACCACAGCAAGATCCTCGTATTCTTCCCGCATCCTTTGGATCGTCTCCGCATCTGCCATATGCGCCATTGCACAATCAGCAGACAGCTCCGGCATTAGGACTGTCTTGTCCGGATTCAGTATCTTAGCGCTCTCTCCCATAAAGGACACCCCGCAGAACACGATCGTCCGTTCCTTCAGATCAACTGCTGCTTTACTTAGATAGAACGAATCTCCGACATAATCTGCAATCTCCTGCACCTCAGGGGCCACATAATAATGTGCCAGAATCACTGCATTCTTCTCTTCTTTTAATCTCTGGATCTCTTCCGTAATACTCATATCCCTTGTCTCCTTTTTTAAACTCACCCCATTATATCACTGTATACTACATATGACAAGACACATGAATAGACAAAGCATCCATAAATTCTCTTTTGCTCATACACAAAGCATTGATCATTCCCTGCTGATCCTCTAACAATCCGCGGATCTCCCTGTCATTTTCAGCACAATGTTCAAGCATATATCCAAGCCGCTGATAATATAGACCGATCTCTCTGTCCTCCTCTTCTTCCTCCTTCTTAAGCCTCCTGCACCTCTGCCATAATTCTTCCGCATTTTCTTTCATTGCCGGCCTCCTGTTACTATCTCCTCACTCCAGAAGAATATACACCTTCGTTCCTAATATCCCGGAATATTCTCTCTCCTTCTCCAACTTGATCTTATCCAGATATTCGCATCTCTCTCTCATATTGTCCGCTGGAAGAAGATTGCCGGATGCATCATATCTCTCAGCATTCGAAATCTGCAGTACCAATGCCTCGTTGGGAATCCTGGGCTTCCTTCCCTGCGCCTCCGAATAGAGGAAGCTGCCTTGATCTTCTCGATTCCCGGGATTCCTGACCCTTATGACCTCCTTACAGGTTTCCCCTGCCATCCGCTTAAGCTCATCCGTCACTGCTGCCGTTCCCTCTTTCAGCTGAGTCTCCAGAAGCTTTAGCTGGTCTTTCTCCAGATATTCGATGTAAAGATTATTCCTCAGATAGATAAATTCCAACCCCATCGTGGATTCCCTCTCATACAGATTCTTATTCGCAGGTTTCTTGCTTACGAATCCCAGGCTGCTGTTCTTCAACTCCTCATCCAACACTCCAAGATCAAGAATTTCCAGCAGATACGCATCCAGATTCGCCCTGTATACTGCCTGCATACACAGATAATACCGGCTGAGCCTATCCCCCTTCGACAACCCCTTTGCCTCACACAGTTCATGATTATAGCGGTATATATAAGGGTTGTCCGACACCTCCTTAAGCGACGGAACCTTAAGCTTCCCGGCAAGTTCATACTGATATTTGCTCTCCATACCTTCCTCCTTCCTGCGGCATCCCTGTCCCAGCCAGCATACTGCCAGGAACAGGACCGTCATTGTTATTCTATTTATATATTTTTTATACACTCTCCCATTACCTCTCTTTTGGCTCATCGAATTTAACAGATTGTATCTTTATGTAAGCATCCCCGGCGCGGTTCTTCTCAGGCTCCGTATAATCCGAATCCTCCGGTGTGATATAGTACCGCTCTCCCCATGATGAGACTTCTATCCTCCCGTCGTCCGTAAGCCCGGTCACCGTCATCGCGTGCCCTCCGTCCATATGGGCCGGCTCGTCTTCATCATCCACAAGCCTTACCGGACAAGTGCTGATGATGATCCGTTTCCCCTGCTCCATCTCTTCTTCGCATCTTTTGTATACCTGACTCGGCACACACTCAATATTCTCAATCCTGGCCTCCAGACCATAGCTCTCCATATATCTCTCAAAACGATAGATCCTGTCTTCCTGTGTCGTCCCCCTTCCGACCGTTTCTGACCGATCCTCCCCGGCATCGTAAATATCATATTCCGCCCCCATGATTTCCGCCTTGTTATGATTATCGCTGGCACAATACAGATCCATAATAAGCCGGTTATAGTTTATATAAGTGTTTCCATTTACATTTTCAAGGAATAGAGGAAAACCAAATACCTTCTCGAAATCTTCTTCTTTCCTTCGGTATTCATCCGCAATAATATTCGCGAACGCCACATATCCGCACCCTTCGCTGTTCAGCTTCATCAATAGCATCTCAATATCCTCATCCGTGTAATCCGCGTATTCTTCATAGCCGCGGACCAGTTCTCTCATATATTCCCTGTCAGTCTCTTCGCCCCTCTGCCATAAGGTATACGGGCCATTCTGATCCCCGCCCTTATCCCGGTAACACATAGTAATACGTATACCCGCATTTATGATCTGCCTGCGCCACTCGCTTCCTCCAGCCATCATATATCCGCCCTTTTGAAACGTGCCCGCAATCTCGGCAAGCCCCTTTTGTATCCATGCGTCAATACTGTCACTGCCTGTAAACAGATGGTCTGTCGCCGCTGCGATCTCATCAAATCTCTCTGATTTCTCACGCCATTTTTCGTATAATCTCTGGCTGTTATCGGCCAGACGTGCATATTGTCCGGCCTTCCGATTATAGTAAAGGGACAATAGCGGTTCCTCTGCCATAGCCGTCTTTCTTCTGAACAGAGCTTCGCTTAAGAGATACCCTTCCTTCATACTGAGCGCATTTTCCATCTGACTGTATATGTTCTCTCCGTCTAACACTTCATCTCCCGCAAGACCCGCAAGCATATGAAAGTCCGAACTGCCGGCACGGCTGGCGGCCTGTATCCCTTCAATAAGGATCTTATAATCTTCAAGCTGCCTTTTCAGAGCTTCAAAAGCTGCGCTCTCTATCTCACTGTCTTTGGCAAAACGATCAATACTCCTGCTTACGATCTGAAGCGCCTTTTGATTCTCCTGCAGTCGGTTTACCGCCCCTTTGCATTGATTTTTCAGATCAAACGGATTCAGATAATCATCCCGCCGCATCATACACCTCCCCCCAATTGCCCTATCATCCTATCAAATTCGGTAAACGCAGCGTTAAGGCTTCTGATATTGCCTGCCTCCTGATCAAGATTCCTTCCAAGATCAGCGATCCGCTCCTGCAGCCTTCCATATGCCGCCTTGCTCTTCGCATTGGCTGGAAGGGTCGTTCTTGTATCCTGCGAAGATAACGGGGCATTGGCAAGATAAGCTGCCGCGCTCCCTATCTGTCTTGCGCCTTCTTTCACTTTTCCCTGATGAATATGAATTCTGTCTGCCATCTTGCCGCTCCTTTTTATCGTCTGATCAGATATACTTCGGAAGACGTATTCTCCTGCTGACCCCGTTTCTGAACAGCAGACCGTCCCCGAACCTTGGATTCTCTCTCATACTTGCAACCGGAAATATGGGTACGACTCCCTGATCCCCCAGTACAAGCCCGTTCGCGGCCTGTTTTACCATTCTGTCGATCTCGCTGATTCCCCGTGACTTTGCCGCATGCACCGTGATGATACAGATGATCCCAAGCGCGGTTCCTTCCTTAATGAGAGATACTGCCTTGCCCTGCCTGTTCCCTATAAACTCTGAGAAATCCTCCAGATCATCGATCAGGACCGTGCAAAAAGGCATTTCCCCGACGATCGCTTTGGGACTCGATCCGGGAGATCCTTTAAGCCTTTCCTGTAAAATTCTACGCCTGTCCTTAATCTCCTCTGTCAGCTCGTCCAAAAATATCTCCAGTTCCCCTTCCCCCTCCACATACAAAATATTCGGCTTCTGACGGTAAGAATAGAGTTCCATGCCTCTCCCGTCAAACAGATATGCTTTCCCCTCGGCAGCCGCCTGATCCGCAAGCACCCGTAAGATATTGGTTTTTCCTGTCCCGGTGTTCCCCACGATCACAAACATGCCTGCCGTCCTGTCAAATCCTATCGCCGTTACCTCCTCTGTATCAAGCCCCACCAGATAACCTCTCCTGTCATCCGTATAATCCTTTAACATAGCCGGGAACAACTGCTTTGGAAGGATCGGAATATGCGGCGCCTCCCTGCCCGGATATCTCTTGCGGATATCCTGCACCAGCATCTTCAGCGCCTTGCTGTATGCCGCCTTATCCCCGCATTCTGCCATAACATAGATCTGCGCCTCATGCACCGTCTCGCCGCCAGCCAGCACCCGCCCTTTTATATCTGACTGCTTATACTCTGTCCGCCCTACTGCAAGAAACGTCTCATTCTCATCAAAGTTATACCCTGCTATTTTATTTTTGAAATTATTCAGAGTCGCCTGGCGAACCGCGCTTTGCCTTGCTGCTGCGGCAACCGTATAGATTCCAAGCCCCATACCGTCCCTCGTAAGCCTCGTAATAAATTCTTCCTCTTCTATTCCCAGCTCTTTCACAACATCAAGCTGGTCTACCGCCACGATTATCCATTTGAGACGCGTGCCTGATAACTCCTGATATGCTTCCGGCGAGGAGGCAGCATACCTGGCGAACTGACTTTTTCTTGCAGCGATCTCCTCTATGATCAGTTTCCTGAACTTCCGATACCGTTCTTCATCATCCAGAGATATGTATTCTGCCGTATGCGGAAGCTCCTTCATAGGCATACAGCCGTTGTTCCCGCAATCCAGAATGTAGAAATTCACCATATCCACATCACAGGCTATTGCTAAGCTTGCAAGAACCGTCGTCAAGAACACTGTCTTGCCAAACCCGGGAGATGCCGCAAACAGCAGATTGCCGTCTTCTGCAGGACAATACTCCAATTCCTTCTGTTCCTGCGACTCCGGGATATCCACCCTTCCTATACGGACAACCGGCAGCTCTCTTCTCTTTCCTATATCCGCATTCCCGGCAGCATACGGACTGATGATCATCTTCTTAAGAGGCGGCAGCCAGGGCCTCTTAACCACTGTTCCTCCTTCCCTCGCGAAAGCCTTCTTGATCTGCTCTGCCGCTGCCTCTATCTGTGTCTTTCCCTCACGGTACTTCTCTCCTTCGCCGCTTAGATCTTCATTGACAAGTTCTCCCTGCCCCAGTTCATTGACCACATAGACCCGGTCGTCCGCCTCATCTTTCTCTTCATTCTCCCTGTACGGCGCTTTACTGAGCGCCGACTGGAACAATTCATAGATCTCATTATTCCCAACCTCAAGATATGCCCTTCCCGGTATGGTGATACCCGCCGCATCCATTGTCTTCAGGACTTCTTTGCTGTCGCTCTCATTCTGCACCTTCAGACATATCCTGAACCGGCTGTTGCAAAAGATCTGTTCGTCCACGATACCGGCCGGCTTCTGCGTCGCCAGGATCAGATGGACGCCCAGACTCCTTCCTATGCGCGCCGCCGAGACCATCTCCTTCATAAAATCAGGCTGCTCTTTTTTAAGTTCCGCAAATTCATCGCAGATAATAAAAAGATGCGGGATCGCTTCGGGCGCCGTTCCTTCTTTGAACAGCTTCATATAGCCGTTGATATGGTTCACATGATATTCTCCGAATATCCTCTGCCGCCGGGACAATTCTGCCTTCACCGAGACTAACGCCCTAACGCTGCCTCCTCTGTCCAGGTTCGTGATCGTCCCCAGGTGATGCGGAAGCTCCCGGAACAGATCTGCCATCCCTCCTCCCTTATAGTCGATCAGCAGAAATCCAACCTCATTAGGATGAAAATTCACCGCCAGCGACAGGATGTAACTCTGAATCAGCTCAGACTTCCCGGAACCGGTGGTTCCTGCCACCAGACCGTGAGGACCGTGCGCCTTCTCATGCAGGTTCAAAAACAGGATATCGTCCTTCGACCGCATCCCCAAAGGCACCGCCAACGATTTGTGCGACTGATTCCTTCTCCAGCGATTCTGGATATCAAGTTCTTCTGGATGTCGGATCCCGTACATTTCAAAAAAGGTGATCTGCTCCGGAATATGGCTTGTAATCCTCTGCTCATGTACCAGTACGCTCAGATCTCTCGCCATCCATTCAAAGTCTGCATCCCGGTCATCATACAGCCCAAGCCTCTGCTCCAGGTACTTCCGTTCTTCCGTCAGGAGCACCCCTTCCTCAGAATTCTTAAGAATCAGAACCGTACCGGCGAACTCAGGAAGGCTGGCCCGGATATCACCGGTATACACTGCAGATACTCCCAGCGCCTCCCCGTCCATATGGAGATATTCCATGATCCTGTGATCCAGTATCCAGGCAGGCTCATCGATCAGAAACAGATAATGCGGCAGATTCAGCGTCTCCTTCTTTCCCTCCTTCAGACGGCCCGCCCGCTCCTTCAAGATCTGATAGACACTGCCCAGTACAAGATCCCTTGACCGCTCTGAGCTGACCATTCCCAACACATTCACCGGACGTATCCGCAGATGAGGCAGCCAGCGCATCCATGCGAATTCCTCTTCATATCTCCGGTCATAGACCGCGATAATCTGTACATCATGATAACTGTGGAAAAATGCGATCTGAGATACCAGTAACTTCATCTGCCGGTGCAGAAGCTCCTTAGCTCCCGCCAAGCCAAGATTCGCCTTCCTCAGATTGACTGCCTTGGGCTTATCCAAGACAGCGTATCTTCGCCGTATCCTTCCCGCAAGCTCTGTCAATTCATCCTCCCCCGCATTCCATGCCGGTTCCTTTCCCTCGACTGTATATTCCGTTTTTCCCGTGTAATGCCCGACAGCCGCGGTGAGGAAATCACTGTCCGAATGCATTCTCTCATAGATTCGGCTGTCATATCTCCTCACCATCTCACAGAGCCTCTCAATATCCGGGAACTGATATGCATAGATTGCCTGTTCCCTCTCATAGCACAGCGCAATCTCTTTTTGCTTATGCCGCAGATATTCCATATATTGTTCGCTTCGCTTCCTGTTCCTTGCTTTTCGTTCCTTCTTACCGCCTATGTATTTTATCCCGGAAAATACAGCCGCCATCCCGGCCCCCGCCGCCGATACAAGCAGATATGTGCCGCGGCCTGCGAACAGACCTGCTGCAGCCGTCACCGCCGCCATTCCAAGCGGCGGCAGCATTGCCATAAGAAGCTCTCTTTTATTCTGTTTTTCTTTTTCTCTGGGAAGTTCGATCTGAATCTTATCTGCAGACGGCCTCTTTATCAGCCTTGGCGAACGTTGATAGACCGGAAAACCTTCCGGGTCTTGTACCGGTAATTTCTCTGTAAATGCTGTTGTATATCCGTCGGAAGAGCCCCAAACCGACATCTCATCTTCCCAGATCTCAACCTTTATATTCTTTAGTTCCAGAATATCACCGGGACGCAGCTTAAAATCACCCGGCGTCAATGCCCTCTGGTTCAGGCTGACATGCTCCCCGCCTGCGGCTTCATAGAACCCCTGCATCCCTCTTATATAGAATCGGCTCTTCAATCCATAGATCCGAAGCACAGCTTCCTCACCCGAAGAGACTGTGATATTCTCCTCCCTGTAAAACAGACGCATTCCCATCCCCCTTCCCGGCAGATCCATTCCGATCATATATAGAGGATCGCCGCAAGAAATATCAGCGCCAAAACTACAGTGACGGCATATAATCTGACCAATCGTCTGTACTTTTTCACTTCTGCTCCCCTCATATACCGCTTTTCTTCCTGTAAAAGGTTTTCATAATGCTCCGTAAGAACCTTTTTCTCTTCCTGCACCGTCTCCGGTTCCAGGAAATCAGCAAGGTCATCCCCTGCATTCAGAAGCTCAAAGCCTTCGTACAGATAATCCTCATACGGCCTTGAGCCGTCCAGCACATATCCGATCAACGCCTGATAGCGTCTTAAGAATTCCTTCTCCCGGTCCTTCCCGCAATGCCGGATAACGTCCCTTCTTTTTACCCTCACTCTGCCAAGTATATCGTAATACAGATTCTCAGGTTCCATTGAAAACTCATACTTCATATATAATTCCTGAAGATCCGCCGCCTGCAGAAGAACCGCGAGCTTTACAGGCCCGTCTGCCTCCCTTAGCTCTTCTAATACCTGCATTCCCCGCAGATCAAAGCTCATGCAGACCGTCTCTTTCTCTTCTTCGATCCTGCAGGGAAGCAGCAGATGATGTCTCTCCTCCAACCGTCTGAAGTCATAGACCGTCTCTGCCGCCATATCGCTTCTCTGAACCCTGTCTCTCAAAACTCCCTCCTCCATGCGGCGCGCCCTTCGCCTGGCGGCAGTCCACGCCTTCCTGCTAATACAGCTCGCACTCGATGAGAAGAATATCTCCCTGGAAGATCTTTCCCTCCTGAAAACTAAGCATGGAATTCAAATACGCCTTTTTGCGCAGAGAATACACCCTGATCTGCCTTCCATGACATACCGATGTGAAGTATCCGTTTTCGCGGAGTCTTTGGTATACTTCCTCGATCTTCTGCTCCGGTTTCACCATGACGTCCAGCTTCTTATTATCTGCCGCAAATGTGACGATCAACTGCCTTCCCTCTAACCGCGGTTCATGGCGCCTGCTGCCCGGTCAAACTCCGCATACTGCTGTGCGTTCCTTACCACGCCCTGACCGATCGCGCTGATCAATTCCCTCATAGCGTTAAAACTCGGCGCCATCTCCGCAACTCTGGCAGCAAACCCTTCATATCCGCTTCCTTCCCATAATTCCGGAAGCTGACGGTTCACAACGTCGTTCAGATAATTCTGGAGAGCCGTAACATCCTCCACATGGCTTCCGATCTCATGCCCCCTGGCAATAACATCCTCGGTGTTCATCCTAATACTCATAGGCATTCTTCCTCCATTTTTCAACAATTTTCTGTTAATACTCCTGTTAATTTCTTTCACATGGGATTGTCATGATATTCATGATATTGAAGGTTCAGATGGAACCTTCAATACAGACTGATGTAAATCTGATCTGATTAATTCGAATCAATTGAATTCAATTTGATAAATGAGAACCATACATATATTCAACAGCGCTGTATGTATGTGAGTCGTATCTTACATTACCTTCACCGATTTGTCAATTACTAACCGTTCGACAAATCACCATTCTCTGCTTTTTACACAAAAATGAAATCGAAAAATTAGATATTTTTCACAATGGGAAGCACTGAAGCCTTTCCGTACATTTACAGAGACCGGATTCCCGAGGGAACTGATCGAAGAACTGGAACGAAGGACGGCTCTGAGCGCCCTAAAGGACGGCGGACTGGACGTGATCTCCGTCGGCAAGATCAAGGGCTTGACGCGCTGATATAACTGCTTCTATCAGAACCTTATCTCCTATAATGATTTCTTTTACTCCTATAACTTTCTTTTTATTAAAATTAAAACTCACCATATATCCCTTATTCAGATGATAATAATCCAGATAGCCTGCAAGCTGCTCTTCGCCTCTGGAATTATAAGCTTCCCCTCGCCACAGCTTCAATTCGATTATGAACTGCTCCTTGCCATAATCTACAATAATATCTGTCCGTTCCATATTACGTGTCCGGGATTCGATATAATAATTTCCCTTTCCGTTAATAATCGGCTTCAAATAAAGCAAGAAATATCTTCTTCCGTCTTCCTCATAAAATCTTCTCTCTTGATCTCCGTACAGTTCATCAAAATGAATAACAAATTTTTCCAAGATCAATCTCATATTTAACCGTCCGTCCTGATCAAACTGATTCCGATCCTTCAAGGCGGCATCATAAATCCTATCCTGCTGCATCTTAGGAGAAGCAAGGAAATAATTGTACAGAAGAACTTCAAATATCCGATTAGCTATGACAACAGAATTATTAACCTTCTTAACGAATCCGAACATCAGCGCCGTCTCAACCGAACGGCTTCCCAGAACATAAGCGATCTCCTTCCCTTTAAAAAGCAATTCCCGAAGCAGCCCTTCAAGTTCCGGATCGTCTTCTACCTTATTCAAAAGAGACTCAAATAAGGTGTTCTGTTCCGTAAGAAGGCGTCTGACCGCCTCTAAGAATCCTTCCTTCGTCCATGCAGCCCTTTTATCCGAGAATGCCCCGCTCCCTGCAATACCTTCATCTATCAGCTTGCACAGCTTAGATACCAGAAACGGATAGCCGGACGTATAATCATGGATAAACTCTGCCATCTCTCCTACATCCATCCCCGTACAATAATCCGCTTCATACTGCCGAAGCATTCCCGCTATCTCCTCGGATGAAAAGCTCATATCAACCAGGAAATCTGCAGCAATGTTCCATGGACTGTTCAGCTTATGCTCTACCTCAGATCTGAGCTTCCGTTTTATATTTTTAACATCGTAAACGCCCGCTAAGATAACGGACCAAAAGGTCGGTGTCTCATCCCGGTCAATATAATACCCTCTAAGCTGGGCAAGAAAATCCATAAACACCTGGTTATTCGTTGCACTGTCCGCTTCATCTACCATGAGAACGACCGGCTTTTCGGCATACTTGCAAATCAAACTGAGAGAACGGAATAGCTCAACCAGCTCCAGCTCTTCTCTTCGATATCTTAGTACCTCCTCCAGTTCATTCACCGCCGCCAGTTCCGCCTGTCCCTTTATATCTTTTCTATCCTTTATTTTAAGCAGGAACGCCGATGCAAACGCAGCAGAAAATGTATTCTCATTTCTGAATTTTGCGTCGCTCATTTCCTTTTGGAAATCCAGGCTGACCACTATATATTCTTCTTGTAAGAATCTGCCGAGAGCCCGCAGGATGGTAGTTTTCCCATATTGACGCGCCCGGTTGATCGTAAAATACAACCCTTTGTCAACCATTTCCCTGATCTGGATCAGCTTCATTCCTGTATCGACCATATAATGCTGATTCGGCTTGCAATCTGCACTTACATTAAAAACCTTCTGCATGGTATCCGTCTCCATCCGTTTTATTTTATTCTAGTATTCTTTCTGTCTTTTTGCAATACTGTCTGCGATCAGAATATCCCTCAGAAAATATCCTTCTTACAAAACCGATAGAATCCCACGCTGATACCGATCACCGTCAGAACCAGACCAACCGCCAGATACTCTGCATTCAGGCACTCGTCGGCAACAATGTCCGCCCCTTCCGTATAGCCAAAGGGCGTAATATATTTCAGAAATTTTGCGTCCTCTGTCAGATTGGCAATAATATTGAGAAAATACAGGAGCGCCGCCAGGCCAAGCCCGATACCGGCTCCGCTGCGGCTTATAAACGCGGATATTCCGAAGCAGACGGACGCCACCTCGATCTGCAGGATGAAGTAGGCTAAAAACAACAGGAAGAGCGGCCGGCTATCCGCCGATTCCCCTACTGCGTATACGGATAACACCGTAACAAGAATGACGGCCGCATTCAGAATTATGATCTGCAGGATCATGGAAATGAACTTTTGGCTCACTACGTTCCTTCGGCTCACCGGATGAGTCAGCAGAAATTCCGCCGTCTGTTCCTTCTCTTCCTTAGCCAAAACGGAAATACCCAGAAGCGCCGAGAAAAACGCCCCTCCAAGCCCAAGGATATTACCGCACTCCACACCAAAGAATCCCATGAACTCACCGAAGTTCAGCCTGTCCATTCCAAATGCGGCAGAAAAGCTGCCCATCTCGGCAAACATAGAGCTTACGTCCCCCATCTGCGTCTCCATCTCAGGATAGATCAGAACACAGAGCGCCAGCATAAACGCGATGACCGCCGTCCATATGATCAGTGTGATCCTTCCTTGTTTTAATTCATGTTTGATCAGCGTCATATCAATTCTCCTTTTCTGCATAATAATGCATGAATATCTCTTCCAGATCTGGATCTGTGATGGATATATCCGTCAGCGGCAGCTCGGACAGGGTACGAAGCAGAATGTTAAGATCTCCGCCATAGAGAAAGCTTATGGAATCCCCGTCTGTCTGTACGTCTTTGACCTGTGCAAGCTCCGGCAGGCTGCTGACGCCGCTAAGCCTCACCCGCCTGGTATCGGTATGCCCAAGGTTTTCCGTAGTATCCGAGGCTAACAGGCGTCCTTCCCGAATGACGGCCGCATGACGGCAGTACCGTTGAATCTCCGAGAGAATATGTGAAGAGACGAATATGGTCGCGCCTTTGGCGTTGCGCTCTTCCAGTATGGCATAGAATTCCCGCTGCATCAGCGGATCCAGCCCGCTTGTCGGCTCATCCAGGATACATACCTCCGGCTCATGCTGCAGCGCGCAGACAATGGACACCTTCTTACGGTTGCCAAGAGACAGCTCGCGGATCTTCTTGCTCACATCCAATTCCAATCGGCCGCAGAGATCCGCTGCTTCCGCGCGGCAATCCCTGCCCCTTAGATCCGCGGAGAACTTTATCACATCCTTCACCCGCATATTGTGGTAAAAAGATGCCTCCGAGGGCATATATCCTACACGGGAAAGAATCTCTTCTCTCTGGCGGATACTATCCATCCCAAGGATCTGCGCACTTCCGCCCGTGGGAGCAATCAGTCCCAGAAGGGTCCGGATAGTAGTGCTCTTCCCGGCTCCGTTCGGTCCGATAAATCCGAAGAAATCCCCCTCTTCCACCGTCAGGTTCATATCCGTGATTCCCCGTGACCTTCCATAATATTTCGTAAGTGAATTCGTCTTTATTGCATTCATTATCTCTCAAGACTCCTTTCTCAGATACACATTCTTCCAGAATGTCAGCATCTTCGAGAAATCCTCTTCCAACGTCTTCGCCTCCAGAACTTCCCCCCGCTGAGATATCTCCCACAGATAACCCACAGACATCAGGTAGATCTGGCGATGCATCATCGTAAGATCCAGCCCGGGGATAAAATCCTCCGGATCAAGCCCTGCAAGGGCATCCGCCGCCTTCCTGTCAAAATGCTCCCGGTAGCTCCTCTGGATATCCTCGCAGACAACCGGATCCTTCTCATAAAATGCTTTCATGGCAAACGCAGCTATATCCGGATATTGACACATGATCTGAATTTTCGCGTACATCCCGCGTTCCATCATCCCAAACAGGTCCCTGCACTCATAGCAATGATTCCGGGTAAGATATTCGATCGTGATATCCGCCGCTTTCTCCCACAAAAACAGATACAGCTCCTTCTTATTATGAAAATAGTGAAACAGAAGGGATTTGCTGATTCCCGCCTCATCCGCAATCTCCTGCATAGGGCTCTTCTTATAAGCATTCTGGGAGAATACACGGAATCCGGCATTGATGATCCTCTGCTGTTTCTCAACAGGCAGGAAATAGAATTTCTCATTCATATCAAAACCTCGCTGACTAAAACGGTCAATGGCTATAACTATTATTATAATCCATTGACCATTTTTGAGAAGCCCTCATTCTCTATAAATTCTCCGGCCCAAACCCCTGCGGCATCAATTCCTGTAATGTATATATCTTGTAATCTTCCGTTCCTGTAGCAAGGATGATCTCGAATTCCTCTGGGCTGCAGAACTCCATCATCACCTGACGGCAGACGCCGCACGGCGGCGTATAAGACTCCAACCGCCCATCCGGCCCGCCTACCACACAGATAGCCCGGAAGCTCCTGACGCCCTCGCTGACCGCTTTGAAAAATGCCGTCCGCTCGGCACAATTCGTTGGAGTATAAGCCGCATTCTCAATATTGCACCCCGTATATATCTTACCGTCCTTCGCAAGCAGCGCTGCGCCCACCTTGAAATGAGAGTACGGCACATAAGAATAGGTAAGCTGTTCTGCCGCAGTGGTAATCAATTCCTTTATCTGTTCCTTCGTCATGTTCTTCGCTTCCTTTCGCTAAAGCCGGTTCCTGTCCTCTCTGATCAAAGTCCGCAGCGCTTCAACCGCCACCCGTACCGCCATATCCGTATCGTGAACGACCGGGTTGGGAAGCCCTTCCTTCTCCCTCTCCTGATTCGCGACCACAAGGAAGCAGGAACCTACTCTGACACGCAGGCTGCTTGCAACGACGAACAATGCCGCCGATTCCATCTCAGATGCCAGACATCCCAGTCTCTTCCATGCTTCCCACTTGTTCAGCAATTCATAACTGACCGGTTTGGTCTCCGGAGAATGCTGCCCATAGAAGGAATCCTTACACTGTACCACCCCTACATGATAATTCACTCCCAGCTTCCCGGCTGCATCCGTCAGTGCATTGACAATCTGGATATCCGCTACCGCCGGGAATTCGATCGGCGCATACTCCCGGCTGGTTCCCTCCATACGGATCGCTCCGCTTGCGATCACCACATCACCGCTCATCACATCCGTCTGCATGCCGCCGCAGGTTCCGATCCGGATAAATGTATCGGCCCCTGACATTACCAGCTCTTCCATCGCAATGGATGCCGACGGGCCGCCGATCCCTGTGGACGTCACACTCACCTTCACTCCATCCAGATACCCCGTGTAGGTGACATATTCCCGGCTGTCCGCCATCAGCTTCGCATCATCAAAATACTTCGCAATCTTCGCACAGCGCTTGGGGTCTCCCGGCATGATCACATATTTGCCCACGTCCCCCTCGCCAACCTGGATATGATACTGCTTTCCTTCAATTTCTGAATAATTCATAGAATCCCTCGCTTTCTTAAGATAAGTATACCAGAAAGTCAGCCTTCTCTCAATCAGTTTAAAAGCGAAAAGGCGCCGGCAAACATCCGCCGACACCTTACATAATAGATTATGATTTGACTATAAAGATTCCCTGCCGAAAGATCACCTGGCAACGATCGGCAAGAATTCCTGCGTGATCGCATTGATCATACCAAGATCCGTAAGCCTTGCCACCGGTACAACAGGCAATGGCAGAATTGCCATATTAAAGAGCGGGAACGCCACACCCTTCATACCTAATGTTTCAAGCGATTCTTTAAACTTATGACTCTGAGCTGCGATCGTTTCGATCGGAGTATTGGACATAAGACCTGCTACAGGCAATTTCATCTCCGCAAGGATCTCACCGTCACGCACGCTGACATAGCCCCCTGCATTCTCTTTCAGACGGTCGATTGCTATGATCGCATTCTCCGGCGTGTCATAGATCACTACAATATTGTGGCAGTCATGCGCGACCGTGCTGGCTACCGCACCCTCTTGTATCCCGTAAGATCTGACAACTGCCTGTCCGATCGTGCCCGCTCCGTAACGGTTGATGACCGCCGCATACTTCAGGTCCGGATCACCGGAAATATCAAGAACTCCGTCCTTCACAGGTATATCAGCCGTCTCAAAATCAGTCATGAATCCCTTCTGCGGATCAAATGCGATAATATTGCACCGTACATTCCCATCACAGCCGGGAACTTTGATCTGCAGCTTCCCGGCATCAGGAGTTGGAATAGAAACAGAATTGACCGACTCGATCTCGTAGTCTTTATCCTCGATCTCTGCCAGGAGTTTCCCTTCCTCTGCCACCAGCTCTCCGGCATAAAATACTGCCTTGGGAGCAAGCTCCGTCAAATCATCAAATAACAGCACATCTGCGGCATATCCCGGCGCAACTGCTCCAATACCCTTGATTCCTGCCTCACGGGCCGCATTGATGGTTGCAATCTTAATTGCATCAACCGGATCCAAACCCGCGCGGATTGCCTTCGCAGCGATATAATTCTCATGTCCGCGTTTCAAGATATCATCTGACTCTGTATCATCTGTTGCAAAAGTCACCAGATCCATATATCTGAAGTCCTTAACCCCCTGTATGATATCATCAATATCCTGGGAAATAGAACTTTCCCTCGCATCAACGTTAATTCCCACGCGTAACCTGTCACGGGCGTCCTGTGCGCTGATGCACTCGTGATCGCTCATCGGACCTCCGCAGGCATATGCGGAAACCTCCCGCCCATGGATGCAGAACATATGTCCCTGTGCAAACTTCTCTTCGTCAAGACACCGGCCGACTAATGATACCATCCTTGGCGCATTATTCATCACGCCGTAATAATCCATAACCTCCGCAAGGCCTGCTACGCGGGGAAGCTTAAATAACTCGGCGATTTCTTCCACACCGAATTCTGCCCCGCCATTTTCCTTACCCGGAAGAGACGGTACACAAGACGGCGCCAGAATCAACTGACGCATAGGAAGATCTTCACTGCACTCGTGCATATACTGAACGCCTTTCACCCCAAACACATTGCCGATCTCGTGGGGATCGGTGATAACTGTAGTCGTGCCATGCGGAATGACAGCTTTGGCAAAATACCGTGGGGTCATCATCGTGCTTTCGATGTGAATGTGTGAATCAATGAATCCCGGGGTCAGGTATGCGCCTTTCGCATCATATTCTTTTGCTCCCTCTAAGGGAGTCTCAGGACGCCCCGTATTGTCCGGGTCACATTGCACATGGGCAATAAATCCTTCGCAGATACCTACGTCACCGGGATAGATCTCCCCGGTAAAAACATTCACGATCCGGGCATTTCTAATAACAAGATCACATGGGATGCGTCCAATCGCGGCATCAACAAGCCTTATTCTGTCTTTGGGTTGTATTCTCATATCATACAGAAGCAGCTCATCACTCCACGATCAGCGGTACGATCTCGCTTCGCTTCACATCCACAAGCCCTTTGTCCGTCAGTTTTAACGCGGGGCTTACCGGAAGTCCCAGAGTTCCAAGCGACATAACCGGATTACTGTGCCGATACCCCAGATCCTTAAGGCTGTCCCGGACTGCTCTAAGCCCGAGAGCCGTCTCTCTGACTCCCTGCTCGGAAAGTATGCCGCACACCGGCAGCGCCAGCTCTGCAAGGACCTTTTTGCCCTTAACGGTCAGGAATCCTCCCTGCAGTTCTTGAATCCTTCTCACAGCGAACAGCATATCCTCCGGGTCGTCCCCTGCAACAAAAAGATTGTGATGATCATGGAAATACGTGGCGGCAACGGTTCCGGTATTCAGACATGAGCCGGTAATGAATCCGTAACCGATATTCCCGTTTTTCCCATGGCGTTCTAAGACCATGGCAAGCAGACACCCGCTGCCCTTCCAATCCACTATATGATCCCGCACCGGCATGGCAATCAGCTTCTCCTCCGTCTGCGTCCGGTCCGGGTGTACCTCTATCACACGAACAGTAACTTCATCTCTGCCGCTATCCGTCCTGACCTCAAAATCCGCAAGCGTCACCGGCGGCAGGCAGACACTCCGGTAAAAATCTTCCGGGAACCGGTAGGATACCGGAACCTCCCGCCTGCTTTTCTGAGAGAAGATCTGAACGCCGTTCTTGTATACATACGTCGGCTCCATCACCGCAGGGTCGTCAAGCAGCACAAAGTCTGCAAGCTTCCCGGGCGCAATCACTCCTCTGTCATACAGATGCATCCTTCGGCTCGGCGTGTATGTGGCGCAGTAGATCGCCATTTCCGCAGGGAACCCGGTCTCTATTGCCTTCTGTACAACATAGTTAAGCTGCCCTTTCTCGTAGAGGACATCCGCCATGGTATCGTCCGTCACAAAACCGCAGTATTCATAGAGCTGATTTTGACAGATATATTCCAGCACTTCCGGTTTCAGCATCTTGTCCTGTATCTCGAAGAACATGCCGTTTTCGATC
>CANDQP010000027.1 GCA_947388185.1 uncultured Dorea sp.
TATGCCAGAGGTTATACCAATCCTACCTCAGATCCATCTTCCCGTCAAGCATATACACACCGTCTACATCCGGGTCCTCCAGCATATGAAGCAACTCCTGTTTCGTGGCGTACACTACGGTTCCATAGCTCTTCACCCCATGCTTCTGAATGTATTCAAGCGCGCTCTGATACTCATAAGTATTCAAGATATTCTTTCCTCCCGGCATGCTGCTCTCGAAGATCTCCAGGAAATCCTCCTGATCCAGAAGATACCGGATCATAGATTCCACATGTTTCTCATAAACATCACCCAAAGTAAGATCTTCTCTATCCTGGCTGATGTCCAGATAAGGATACTTCTCATGATCATAACTCTCCGTCAGTTCATATCCCCTTTTATCCGGTGAAAATCCCCAGAACCTATACCCTTCCGTTTCGACCGGACAATAGAGATAATATGTGTCATGCCGCTCAACAAACTCTGACAGTTCCTCCATATCCTTAAGCTTGTCAAAAGAAACCGCCGCCCGTATCTTCATTAATTCCGGTACGTCCTGAAGCTTCTTCTTAGCCTCTGAAGGCTCCAGGCTGCAGCTGTTCTCCCCGTATTTATAAGTGAATGCATTTCCCGGGAAGTCAGAACGATTCCAACTCAGATCTCTTCGGTATAGATGATTCCGTACAAGCTCCAGCATATGCGAAGTAATCTCCCCGTCAATCTGCGTCTGAACATCAATAGAATATCTGCCGTACCCCTCCGGCCACATATCTATATCAGCAAATCCCTTGTCTCCGCAGAACAATTCCATATATACCATCATACTTGTGCAAAATGGATTCGTTACCACAGCAGATTCCTTTTCCTCGTTTGCAATTTCCACTGATCGATTCGGATTATAAAAAATCCCGTCAAGCAGCGGTGATAACCCTGCCAAAAATGCCGGCAGCAGACATACTGCGGCGGCAGCGGCAGCAATCATATAAACTCTGAATTTCCTGCCTATGGCTTTAGAAATCTTTCTGCCAAGCTCCTCTTCCTTCTTCAAACCGTCTTGCTCTGCCGCATCTTCATCTTCCTTCTCGTACAATTCCTGGTCCAATGTCTGATCCAGATGATTCATAAGAACCTGGAATCTCTCAATATCCTCTTCGATCTCAGCACACTTCTCCGGTCCGAGTCCGCCGTTCAGATATTTCTCAAACCTGTCCCCATACTTGTCCTCACATTCATCCTTATCCTCATATCCGGCCTCATATTCATATCTGCCGTCCCGGCTAAGTTCTTCTTGTTTCTTCATACTGACATCATCTCCTCTCCGTCTAACAGCTTCTTCAGATTCTTCTTTGCACGGTACAGGATCACCCGTACATTCCCGTAAGTAACCCCCATGATCCGGCTGATCTCCTCCTGTGAAAGCCCTGTAAAATAATACAGGACAACCGCCTCCTTCTCTGTACTCTTAAGCTTCTGTATCGTCCGGTATAGAAGCTGATTCCGTTCCTTCCGGATCAGCTTGTCAAGAATCTCATTTCCTTCCCTGCCTGCCCGTCCGGTCCCTTCTGCCGCCGCGTCCCTGCAGTATTGGTCTTCTCCGTTACCGTCATGCAGTATCAGCCGCCGATCCTTACGCAAGACGTCAAAGTACATATTCCTTGCAACCATAAGGAGCCACGGAAGCACCGCCGTCTCGGACAGCTCCAGTGCGCCAAGCGCCTTAAGAAATGTCTCCTGCATCAGATCTTCGGCAAGAGCATGATCATGACAAAGGGAATAAAGATACAGATAGACCGCCTTCGCGTACCTTCGGTACAGCCGTTCCAGAACATTCTTTTCCACCTTCATCACCCCCATCCGCAAAGCGCTCTTCATATCCCTTCACATAAGTAACGAATCAGTATCAAAATTGTTACAATCTGTATAAACTAATTATACCCTAATAAGCAAAAAACGCCCTGGAAAGTTTTTATTCTTTCCAAGGTGCTTTTCCTGTACTATGCCCGTATATTGATATTATTACCCTTTTCCGGATCCATGTCCTTATCTGCTTCATTCTCTTTTGCCGGATCTTCGGACTCTTTCTTCTTCATCTTACGTTTCTGCTCTTCCAGCTTCTTGATCTGCTCTTCCAGCTTCTTAATTCTTTTCTCCTTTTCTTCCGGCGGTATCTTATCATTATCTTTAATTTTTTTGATCTGCTTTTTCAAATCCTGGATTTTTTGATCTATAGACTGCACGTTCGTATTAGAATCATTTCCTTGAACATGATCTGCAAAACCAATCCCTGAAACTGACATAAACCATCCCTCCTGATTCTTAATTTGATATCATTATAACTTGCCGTTGAGGGATTTCAATAACTTTGTATTGAATTGCCGTTTTATTGTAATGAAATGCGGTATGTAATTATTAGTATTTCTTCTGCCGGCCTAAGCCTCTGGAGAGAATGTACAGCCCTAACAGCATTTCGAAGATCGACAGACCTAACAGGACTCCTGAAACAAAGTCTCTGATATTGCTCCCGCCGATATTAAAATGAATAGCCAGAAATGCCAGCCCGATAATGATCAGAATCATACCGTACAAAGATGTTCTTTGATTTTCAAGATTCTGGGTTCTTTTAAGCAGTTCAAGAATCTGGGTATCGTCATAAACACGGACGCTCTTATCTGTTTTTTCTTCTCCGTCAAGCAATTCAGCCACCGTTATCTCCAACTCTTTGCAAAGCAGTTCAATCACACTGTAATCCGGCATGCATTTCCCCGTCTCCCATTTTGAGATCGTCTTGTTTGTAACACCCAGACGCTCTGCGAGCGCCGCCTGTGTCATATTCTTTTCCTTACGTTTCTTTGCTAAAAAAGTTCCCATCATAATTTGATCCATTTAAAATCCTCCTTTTGTTTTGTAGCACGCCCTTATCGTATACCGTCTTTCGGCAAACTTCTATCCCCTCTAAGGAGAATTTGGGTGGAATTTGTAACAATTCAGACAATCTGCCCTTTTATATGCTAAAATCCATTTAAAATCGCTTCGCGATGGGATTTTTGTACTTCTGATTTATGTTCTCCCGGTCAGAAATCTGGATTGAATTGGATGGAAATACAAACTGAAATATAGCTGACTGTCAGTTGCAAATTCAGCGAAGACGTCGGTATTGTTTTGCAATGTATATACAATACAAAATATCTGCATTCATTGTGTTGACGATTTTGCTGATACTATATATAATAAATTGTAAGGGAGGTGATAAATAAATGTCAACGACGAATATTAATATACGTGTGGATACTATTCTAAAACAAGAAGCAGAAGCGCTTTTTAATGATCTTGGTTTAAATATGTCTTCTGCCATTAATATGTTTTTGCGTTCTGCCATTAATCACAATGGTATTCCATTTGAAGTAAAACGTCCAGTACCAAATGTAATTACGAAAACCGCTCTCGATGAATATGCAGAAATGAAAAAGAATCCCGATAGTTACAAGCGTTATGAATCCTTTGATGAAATTTTAGATGAGGTATTCACTGATGCTTAAAATTGTTCCCTCCAATCAATTCAAAAAAGATTTGAAACTCGCTAAAAAACGTGGCTGTAAAATAGAACATTTACGAAATATCGTTAATAAATTAACCCTTGGACAAAAACTGGATGATAAATATCATGACCATGGATTAACCGGTAATTACAAAGGTTTCCGTGAATGCCATATTGAACCAGATTGGCTTCTTGTCTACCGAATTGACCATGATGTACTGGAACTATTTTTATTCCGTACTGGTACTCATTCAGATTTATTTTAGGAAGATTTATTTTAATAAATCTTTCTCTTGACATTCCCCTCTCATAGTAGTATATTTATTGTAAGCAGATAAAGGGGAGTAGCCGAACACTACATGAACAGTGTATTTGAAAGCGTCACCCGATACCGAGAGGTATCCGTATCAAATGAGATGTGCAAGACTTTTATCGTGGCAGAGGTCATGGTAGGGGTCTTTTTTATATTCAGACATACATTGGCTGATCTGCCGGCAAAGAAAGTCTAATGTATTGACCATTTGACAAATTCTAAAAGAAGGAGGATGAAAGATATGGGTTGTCTGGGAAATTTACTTTGGTTTATCTTCGGAGGCTTCATAAGCGGACTTAGCTGGACGCTTGCCGGATGTCTCTGGTGCATTACCGTCATCGGCATTCCCGTAGGAATGCAGTGCTTTAAGATGGCCGGGCTTAGCTTCTTTCCCTTTGGCAAAGAAGTTATCTACGGCGGCGGAGCCGGTTCTTTACTGCTGAACATTATATGGCTGATCGTCTCCGGGTTCTGGCTCGCCGTGGAATCGGCATTGATCGGAGTTCTGCTGTGTATTACAATTATCGGTATTCCCTTCGGTCTGCAGCAATTCAAACTCGCCAAGCTGGCTCTGATGCCCTTTGGCACAACCGTGCGTTACTGATACTTCGTACATTTCGATGTACTATTACGCACATCACTCTATAACAGGAAAAGGAGAACAATTATGGAAAAACAACAATATGTATGCCCCAAATGCGGCAATATGCACTACGAAACCGATCAGTTTCAGGCAACCGGCGGGAATTTCGCCAAGGTATTTGATATACAGAACAAGAAATTCGCCACCGTCACCTGCACGCGCTGCGGTTACACGGAATTATACAAGCGTATGAACTCCGACGGCTGGGATATCATTGATTTTCTGATGGGGTAATCGTATAATACGGGCAATGCTTTTTCAGGCATTGCCTGTTCTCATTGGAGAAATCACACGCGATCTTCTCCGGCAGTTCCATCTCCACACCCAGCTTCTCTTTCACAAAATACACCGCCTCTTTTACCGCCGTAAATGAATCCCTCTTACAGCATCTTGGCCCCCCAAGCTCTGCAAGCGCGCCCAACGCCCGCGACGTCATCTGATTGGAGAGCTTCCAGGAATTCCCTGTGAGCGGCGTCGCCTTCGTGACAATACTCATGAATATACCTGTGCTGACTGCTGCCCCGCAGCATCCCCACAACCCGCAGGAACCGCCCGGATACTCGCTTCCTCTCGCCTTCATCTCCTCAAGCGCTTCCTCGAAAAACGCCCCGTCTTCACAGCCGTCGAAACCTCCGCAGTTCTTATACGCCGTAAGCAGCGCAGCGCCGACCATAACATGATGCTCCGGTCCATGCATATATATGTAAGGATCCTCCATCAGCTTCTGCATGATAGAAATCGGATCCTTCTCTTTTCTCTTGCCGCATCCTTCCATAATAGCCTGTATTCCCCGCTTGGCATGGCAGTCGTCACATACATAGTGGCCGTCCTCACAGCTCGCATGGCTCTCAAATTCCTTATGACACATCACACATTCCATCTTCTGTGCCTTCTCATAATATACGATAGGCTTGCCGCATACCAGGCATGCGCCTATAGCTCTTGCCATATTCCTTCCTCCTTCACACTGGCTTCCGGCAATCCATCATCCGAGACGGACTCCGTCCTTCACCACTGCCTTCACCTTCAATTCCTCATCAAGCAGCACGACATTCCCCTTCTTCCCCGGTGCAATAGAACCATATTCCTCATATACTCCAAGACACTTTGCCGGATTCATCGTTGCGCAGGCAACCGCCGTCTCAAGCGGAATCCCCATCTTCTGAACTGCCGTCTTCATACAGTCCATCAGGTTCGTCGCCGATCCTGCCAGGGCGCCATTGGAAGCAAGGACCGCCCTGTTGCCGCTGACATTCACGTCCAGGCCGCCAAGGGTGTACCTTCCGTCCGGCATCCCGGTAGCGCGCATGCTGTCACTGATCAGGACGATCCGGTCCGCACCAAGCATCTTGAAGGTTGCACGCACCACAGACGGGTGAATATGCACTCCGTCACAGATCAGCTCTGCGTTCACATGAGCGCTGTCTGACACCGCGCCAACCACCCCCGGATTCCTGTGGGTGAATGCCGGCATAGCGTTATACAGATGCACCGCATGGTCCGCCCCCGCTGCGAAAGCCTTCATAGCCGTATCATAATCTGCGTTGGTATGGGCAAGGGAGATATGAACCTGATCCTTCATCCTGCAGATGAACTCTTCCACATTCTCACTGCGCTCCGGCGCCACGCCGACGAATCGGACCAGCCCATCGGACGCCTTAAGGAAGCGCCTGCAGATCTCCTCATTGCAGGAAATGATGTGCCGTGCGTCCTGCGCTCCCTTCTTCTCCTCGCTGATGAACGGCCCCTCCATGTTCACACCGATCAGATCTGCCCCCAAAGCTCCGGCCTTCTGAGCTTCTTTCTTATAATCTGCCGCAACTGACAGGATCTCCTCTAATTCATTAACCGGAAGCGTCATGGTTGCCGGCGCGATAGCCGTCACTCCGACAGACGCCTCATACTCTGCAATCCCTGCGATGGATTCCCTGGTACCGTCGCAGAAATCATATCCCTTACATCCATGAAAATGCAGATCGATCAGCCCCGGGATGGCATAGCAGCCTTCCCCGTCAAGAACTTCTTCTGAATCATCCGGCGCTTCGCCCTCCGCGAATCTCCCGTCACGGATGACGACCTCCCCGCTGACAAATTCCTGGTTCTCTGTATAAACCTTTACATTCTTAATTACCATCTCTCATCCTCCTTTTCGCCTCACCTCCGTTCGGCGGCATCTCGTCGGAAGGCATCTTCAGAAATGCTCCGCATTTGCCTTCCTCCTCTTTCGTACCGCCCCCTCACCTCCGTTCGGCGGCATCTCGTCGGAAGGCTTCTTCAGAAATGCTTCGCATTTGCCTTCCTCCTCCTTCAAGTGCACGCAGGGTATTGTCATGTAGGATCTCTCTGGCGAACTTATCCTGTTCTACAAAGTAGGAATAGATAATATCGATCATCACCAGAACCGGGAACTGCGGAGAGATCACATTCCCATGGTTCAGATGACGGAGCGACGGAAGAAGCACGATCTCGTCGCAGAATTCTTCAAAGATCCCTTTGTTCTTCGCCGTCAGAAGCACCGTCTTCGCCCCTCTCCTGTGAGCCTTCCTGAGCAGGTACAATACCTCTTCCTTCTCTCCGCTGATACTGATCCCGAACACAAGGCTCTCCTTATCCTGGAACACCGCCTGCATCCGCATCAGATCCGCGTCTTTGATCGAGTCGATATCCACGCCGATCCTCATAAAACGGAATTCCATCTCCTCCGCCGTAAGCCCGGAACTTCCCCTGCCGCACACGAAGACCCTCTTAGACTGGTTCAGATATCTTCCGATCCTGGCAACCTGCGCTTCATCCACCAGATTGTAGGTCTTGTTCAGAAGCTCCTGATATGCGTTCAGGACCATTCGCGTATTACCCGTCATAGATTCCTTCTTCTCGACAAAGGTCTCCTCATACTGGTATACGAATTCCCTGTACCCCCGATAGCCGCATTTCTTGGCAAACCGGGACAGAGACGCCTCCGACACATACAGAAGCTCCGAGATACATTTTGCGGAAAAATCCATTTTCTTTCGGTTTCGTATGAAGAACTCGGCGATCGTCTTCTCCACCATTGTAAGATTATCATAATTCGATTCTATCATCGGCACTACAGATTTTACATAATATTCCATCTTAGATCACCTGTCATGTCTTCCAACAGCCTTAAAATGATAAAACGCACCCAGCATCCCGGCATCATTCCTGTGCTCTGCAAATGCGATTCTCGTTACAGAGGCTACGCTTGGGATCAGATACCTCTTCACTGCCTTCTCTATCCGTTCCTTAAGATAATCCTCCTGCGCCATGATACCTCCTCCTAATACGACAACCTCAGGATTGATCACATAACAGATATTGGCTATCCCCTGTCCAAGTACATCTGTCATCTCATCGATCGCCCTGATACAGAGCTCGTCCCCCTTCTTCGCCTCCTCAAATATATGATATCCGTTCCACACCTCCGCCGTCTCGTTCTTCCACTCCGCCACCTTTCTCGAGAGAATGCTCGCCGCCCCCAAGGTCTGGAAATCACTTCCCGCTATATGCATATATCCGATCTCACAGGCACTATTGCTGAAACCGTGAAACACCTTCCCATCCGCTATGATACAGCCGCCAATACCCGTTCCGACCGTCAGCATGAGCGACGGATCGGCCCCTTTTGACGCTCCCGACACCGATTCCGCAAGCCCTGCACAGTTCACGTCATTCTCCACTTCACAGGGAATCTCAAACTTACGTTCCATCACTTCTTTGAAACAGGTTCCCGCATAATTCGGGATCAGCGACGCCGCGTGAAAGATCTCCCCCTTCCCGGTATCTACCATACCCGCCGTAGAGATGCAGATACCATCGATCTTCGCTGTCTCCCGATACCGTTCTACAATACCGACTGCCTTAGACAGGATGGACGGCCCACCCTTGTATGCTTCGGTCCGCATCTCACTTCGGCAGATAAACTCTCCGGTATCATTCAATATCCCGTACTTGATCGCTGTCCCGCCTATATCTATACCTACATATCTTTCCATATCTGCACCCCTTTATTATATGATACCAGCAACAAAAAGTCACTACTTGACTATATCTTTACTTTGAATATCGCCTTCTTGATCTTCTCCGGCTTATCCGCTGCAATCGCCGTCCGATGGGCGTCGCTTGGATAGCAGACCAGGAAATCCCCCGGCTTAAGGATCACAGAGCCATTCTTGTCCCCGTCCATCGGCAGGAAATCGTCTTGCGCCGCATATTCCTTCACATCCATATTCTGGATGAAATTCAGATCGATCTGCTCTGTCCCCTCAAGCATCAGATGTACGTCCAGATATTGTCTGTGCGCCTCCCAGAAACGATCCTTTGGCTTGACTGTCTCGTATTCTACGATATTTACGAAGATCCTTTTTGCATCAATCTCATGACATCCCCTGTCGTATGCAGACAGTTCATTCTCCTTCGCATAATTGAAGCACTTGAATATTCCGTCTTCCATACATAAGTATTCTTTCAGATTCCAAACATTTCCAAATATCATCTTCTCCTCCTTCTCAATTCTTGTAGATCGTCGTATATGGAGCCGGTACGGAAGTATCTCCCTTTATCTTCCTGTAGATCATGCTTGCCGGAATCCCCACAACCAGAGATACCGCAATGGATATCAGGGAGTAAGACCAGATCGTCACCGCCTCTGCAGGGACAAAGTATTTGATAATGACCATGACAAGGGATGCCGCGATAAATGCCAGCGTCGCCCCAAAGGTATTGGCAGATTTCGTAAATGCTCCAAGAATGAAGGTTCCGATCAGAATCCCAAGTACCAGGCCCATGAATCCGTTAAACCATTCATATGCCGACTTCACTCCGCCGTTGGCCAGTACCATCGCCACAGCAATGGAGAAGATACCGACGATCAGGGAAACATACTGCCCGATCTTGGTCTGTGTCTCGAAACTCAGCTCTTTCTTCGTGAGACGGGCCTGAATATCGAGCGTCCAGCTCGCCGCCACAGAATTAAGTCCGGTTGACAAGGTCGACTGTGACGCCGCATAGATCGCCGCAAGCAACAGCCCCGTGACGCCGATCGGAAGCTCGAAGGCGATATAAGACGCGAAGATCTGATCCTGCGCCGCTGCCGGCGGAAGTGTATTCTGCTTATAGAATACATACAGGCCTGTTCCGATCAGATAGAACACGGTTGCAATAAAGATAGACAGCGCTCCGTTCGTAAGCATCATCTTATTCAGCTTCTTCGTATCTGTCGTCGTCGTGAAACGCTGCACGATATCCTGGCTGGACACATAAGACCCCATCGTATTGAACCCTGCGCCCACGATCATGATAAATACACTGTCCTTCAGGATATTGATGTTGAATACAGGCTGATCCGCGGCAAGGAATTTGTGCTCTGATCCCAGTACATTAAATATAGTCCCGATCCCTCCGTCGATATGTGCCAGAAGGTACACCAGCGAGAAGGTAACTCCGATCAGCAGCACCGATCCCTGGATGAAGTCCGTCCAGAGTACGGATTTCAGACCGCCGGTATAGGAGTAGATGATTGCGATCACACCCATGATAATGATCAGCAGATTAACACTGATGCCGGTAAGGCTTCCGAGCACCATACACGGAAGATACATGATGATCGACATACGCCCCACCTGGTAAATGATGAACATCACCGCTCCCAGCACACGGAGCCCTTTGCTTCTGAAGCGCAGTTCCAGATAATGATATGCCGTATCAATACACAGCCTGCTGTAGATCGGAAGGAAGAACCGGATCGTCAGAGGAATCGCAAGCAGCATGCCAAGCTGGGCGAACCACATGATCCAGGTTCCGGCATAGGAATTACCTGCGAGAGACAGGAATGATATGGGGCTTAACAAGGTTGCAAATATGGATACGGAGGTTACCCACCACGGTACGGTTCCGTCACCTTTGAAATATTCTTTTCCCTTCATCTCTTTCTTCGCAAAATGTAGGCCGGCAAACAGTACCGCCGCCAGATATACTACCAAAATAACCAGATCAATTATTGTAAATCCCTGCATATCTTATCCCCCTATACTTTATGTCCGTCTACTGTATCCCGTATCATCTGCGCCGCTTCCCTGACGACCGCCTTATCACTTTCGATCAGGTTCGTCAGCGGTTCCCTCACTCCTCCAAGCTCAAGCCCTTCGTTGATCTTAAGTACAGCCTTGATGACGCCGTACATATTTCCATGGGCAGAACACAGCTTATAGATGATCTCATTGACCTTGTACTGGAGCTTCCTTGCCTTCTCAAGCTCCCCTGCCCTCACATATTCTTCCAGCGTCAGAAATAATTCCGGCATTGCGCCGTAGGTGCCTCCGATGCCGCCTTCTGCTCCGATCGCCAGGCCGCTGATAAACTGCTCGTCCGGTCCGTTGAAGATAATGTAATCCTCCCCGCCTTCCTGCTTAAACATCTGAATATCCTGCACCGGCATGGAGGAATTCTTCACACCGATCACTCTGGGATTCTTCCTCATCTCTGCAAATAAATTCATCGTCAGCGCCACGCCTGCAAGCTGGGGGATATTATAGATCACAAAATCCGTATTCGGCGCCGCAGAGCTGATATCGTTCCAGTATTTTGCAATTGCATGCTCCGGCAGACGGAAGTAGATCGGCGGGATCGCGGCGATCGCATCCACACCAAGGCTTTCTGCATGTCTGGCCAGTTCCATACTGTCCCTGGTATTGTTGCATGCAACATGGGCGATCACCGTAAGCCTGCCCTCGGCCGCCTTCATTACATTTTCCAGAATGAGCTTCCGATCTTCCACACTCAGGTAGATGCATTCTCCGGAAGAACCATTGACATAGACGCCTCTGACCCCTTTGTCTGCGAAATATCTGGTCAGCGCCTGTACTCCCCCCGGACTGATCTCTCCCTTCTCGTCATAACATGCATAAAATGCAGGAATTACTCCTTTATATTTATTCAGATCTCTCATGGTTTCCTCTCCTTTTCTCTCTGGATAGTTCTTTCCTTACTTCTCAAGGCTTCTGGCAAATGCTCTTGTGATCAACTGGGGCCTTGTGATCGCCGAACCTACTACCACGCAGTATGCCCCAAGCTCAATGACCCGCCTTGCCTTCTCCGGAGTATCAATATTCCCCTCCGCGATCACCTTATGCTTCACCCGGGCTATAATCTCCCTTATGATCCTGAAATCATCCTCCTCTGCCTTGTCTCCCTGACTCTGTCTGGTATATCCGACCAGCGTTGTTCCGATAAAATCGAATCCCAATTCATCTGCATGAACCGCCTCCTCTATGGTCGAGCAATCTGCCATCAGAAGCTGGTCCGGATATTTCTCCCTGATCTGGCTGACAAACGCATCCAGAGTCAGGCCATTCGGCCGCAGCCTGTCCGTCGCATCCAATGCAATAATCTCCGGCCTTACCTCCATCAATTCGTCGATCTCCTTCATCGTCGGTGTGATATAGACCTCACAATTCTCATAATCTCTCTTGACGATGCCGATCACAGGCAGGTCTACCTGCGACTGGATCTCCCGGATATCCTCTTTGGTATTGGCGCGTATTCCTACGGCCCCTCCTTCTTTTGCCGCCAGCGCCATTCTTCCCATAATGAATGAAGAATGCAGCGGTTCGTCGGGCAGCGCCTGGCATGATACTACAAGCCTGCCCTCCAGATCTTCCACATTTTCCTGCATACTCTTACTCCTTTCTTCTCTCCTGCCGCTTTTCTTTGGTTCCTTATGCCTTGCATGTTCCTGTCTGCCACTCAGTATATCAGCAAGACTTTTATTTTCATATAGATTCAAACCGTTCCGAAAGTGCTTTCAAAATTTTCAAAACAAGGCGTTCTCTGATTAAAATCTGGCATGGTTTTTTAGTAATATTGCACAATATCAGGTTACTTCTTTCTATCTCTGAAAGTATTTGCATTTTTCAGGAAAACTATGCAGGCTAATTTCATCGCCAAACTACATACAAAAACAGGACGTGTCTGAAAATCATTCAAACACGCCCTGTTCTTTTTATATCTAATCAAAATATCTTAATCTTCTCCAGTTAAACAGCAGGATCAGTGCCGATCCAACGACAAGGATTCCCGCTAAAAGCTGCGAGACAGGGAATCCATTCGGCAGCAGAAGTTGATCGGTCCTCAGTCTTTCGATCCAGAACCGTCCAAACCCATATCCTGCCAGATACAGAAGAAAGATCTCTCCGTCAAATTGCTTATGTTTCCTGTAGATCAGCAGAAGGATCAATATCAGAAGGCACCACAGCGACTCATAGAGAAATGTCGGATGCACCTGGATGAACGACACGTCGCCCACCGTCTCCATATGCTTGCGCATCAGCTCCGTAATGTCCGAACCCCTGACCGCGTCTACCGGAAGCCGCATGGCAAGAAGCCAGTCCGTATATTCTCCGAAGGCTTCCCTGTTAAAGAAATTCCCCCACCGGCCGATCATCTGCCCCGCCACAAGTCCCAGTCCGGCCGTATCCATAAGAAGCGGCGCAGACAGACCTCTCCGTCTGGCAAACACCGTCACCGTAATGACCGCCGCGATCACTCCTCCGTATATCGCAAGCCCGCCCTGGCGGATATTGAAGATACTTAAGATATCTCTCTTATACATATCCCAGGAGAAGATCACATAGTAGATCCTTGCCCCGATGATCGAAAATATGACCGCATATATGGCAAGATCATAGTAGTCTTCCGGATTCTGCCCGGTACGCTTCGCCTCCATGGCCGCGATAAAGATACCGGCCAGAATTCCGATCCCTATAATGATCCCGTAATATGCAATGTCAAAACCAAATATTGTGATGTGATCGCCTACCGACTTCAGATGAATCCCAATATGAGGGAAATCTATCATTCTGTGCATGATCCCATTCTCCCTCCCTATACATTAAAACGGAACAGCATGATGTCTCCGTCCTTCACCACGTAGTCTTTGCCTTCCAGCCTGATCAGACCCTTTTCCTTCGCCGCTGCATGGCTCCCGCATTCCATCAGGTCATCGTAGGATACCACCTCCGCGCGGATGAAGCCCCGCTCGAAATCCGAATGGATCTTGCCTGCCGCCTGAGGCGCCTTCGTACCTTCTGTAATGGTCCACGCACGCACCTCCGGCTCTCCCGCCGTCAGATAACTGATCAGACCCAGCAGCCTGTAGCTTGCCTTGATCATCTTCTCGAGTCCGGATTCCGACAATCCCAGATCTTCAAGGAACATCTTCTTCTCATCTTCCTCAAGCTCCGCGATCTCCTGCTCGATCTGCGCGCACACTACGAACACCTCGCTTCGCTCCCCCTGCGCATATTCACGAACCGCCTGCACACCGCTGTTGGCCGCGCCGTCGTCCGCCAGATCGTCCTCCGCCACGTTCGCGGCATAGATCACCGGCTTATAGGTCAGCAGGTTATATCCTGTGAGCCATGCCTGCTCTTCTTCATCCTCAGCCCCTTCGAACGTCTTCGCAAGCCTGCCCTCTTCCAGATGCACCTTGATCTTATTAAGAAGCGCAAGCTCCTTCGCCGCCGCCTTGTCATTTCTAGCCGACTTAGAAGTCTTGGCGATCCTTCTCTCCAGTATCTCCAGATCCGAGAAGATCAATTCCAGATTGATGGTTTCTATATCTCTAAGAGGATTGATACTACCGTCCACATGCACGATATTGCTGTCCTCAAAACATCTCACCACATGGACGATGGCATCCACTTCCCGGATATTCGCAAGAAACTGGTTGCCGAGTCCTTCGCCCTTCGAAGCTCCCTTCACCAGTCCCGCGATATCTACGAATTCGATCGCCGCCGGTATGATCTTCTTCGTCTGGTACATCTTACCCAAAACATCAAGCCTCTCATCCGGTACGGTTACAACTCCCACATTGGGATCTATCGTACAGAACGGGTAATTCGCCGATTCTGCGCCTGCCTTTGTTAATGAATTAAATAACGTGCTCTTACCGACATTGGGTAAGCCTACGATTCCTAGTTTCATATTTATAAATTCCTCCTGCAAAACATCTTAAATCCTAAAAAAAGCCAAAAAAAGCCTTAATACAGTAATTTATATATTACCACATAAGGCTTTATAAGTCTATGAATAATGATGTTTAAAGCTAAATTTCGAACTTTTAAGTGCTTTTGTACTGATTATGATCCGTCAGCGGTATGAAGACCTGCTTTCACTTCTCCTTGGTGGAAGAGGATTAGGGTTTACATCTAGTCCTCTGTCAGCGGCCTATAATATATGTTATACTAACAGCCGGAAAGAACATTTTTATTTTATAAGGAGACGATTCTGATATCTCCTCTCAGAAAAAGAAACCGACGAATAATTCTTTCAGAAGAAATGTCTGGTGAAAAAATGTGCAGATACCCGCTAATCACGGGTCTGCATCAAAATCACTCTTCCGGAAGGGAAACTGATCACCGCCTCGTCGGAATCCTCCGCAATCTCATTACTGACGCAGAGACTGTTGCAGGGCTTCAATGTATGATTTCTCAACGGATACTTCGCGTTCTTAATATTGAACCCGAATATCTCGTCTCCCAGAGGAAATACAGAGAAATACGTCCCGTAAGCCTCGCTCCTTCTTAAGTGCGTCTCTCCCTCGCCGATTATAGATATTAGATTCTGGCGGTCCATGATCTTCGCGTCTACCCCGGCTTTGAACGGAATAGAAAGGCTCTGTATATTCGCCCATAGATGATCGATCCGGCCGCCCGTGGCCCCCAGGATGATCATCTCCTTCGACCCAAGTGTCATGGCAAGGCGGATCGCGATCTCCGTATCGGAGGCATCCTTAACCGGATTGTAGTCCCTGACCGGAACATCCGTCTCATTCTTGTAATAATCCCGGATCTCCTCTCTCGTGCTGTCAAAATCGCCCACGATATAATCCGGCATGATCTGATGATAGTACAGGAACTCTACGCCCCTGTCCACCCCGATCACACATCTGTCCTTCTGCTGCTTAAGAACAGAAAGAGTCAGTTCTTCATCCAGTTCCCCGCCGCTGATAATTACACATCTTTTACTCATATTCTCTCAGTATCTCCATGAATTCTCTTGTATTCTCCGCCGTTCTGTCTCCAAATACCGCGGAGCCTGCAACGATCACATTCGCTCCCGCGTTAAGAACCTCCCGCACATTCGAAAGGCCAATCCCGCCGTCCACCTCGATATCCGCCGATATCCCCTGTGCTTCCATCATGCCGCGTATCTTACGGATCTTATCCAATGATTCCGGGATAAACTTCTGTCCTCCGAAGCCCGGATGCACGCTCATAACCAGGATCATATCTATCTCCTTAAGATAAGGCTCTACGGACTCTGCCGGAGTCTCCGGGCAGATGGACAAGCCTGTCTTCAGGCCGCACTCCCGGATCTTCCCAAGCGTCGCATCCACATCCTCACACGCCTCCAGATGAACCGTCACCAGATCTGCTCCGGCTTTCCTGAAATCTTCTATATAGCGGACAGGCTCCTGAACCATCAGATGAACATCCATCACCTGATCCGTCGCATCATGGATCGACGCCAATACAGGCATACCAAAGGAGATACTTGGCACAAACATCCCGTCCATCACATCATAATGCAGATACCTGGCGCCATTCTTCTCCGTCTCCTGAATCTCCCGGCCAAGAACCTTGAAATCGGCTGCCAGAATCGACGGGGCCAATATATAATCCATACTCAATACCTCCTCCTGTTCTTCAATTCCTCATACATCTCCGTATAATCCTTATAGCGGACAGGATGTATCTTCCCTTCCTCCACGGCCTGCTTCACCCCGCATCCCGGCTCGTGTATATGGTCGCATCCCTGGAAACGGCACGTCCCCTCATACTGCGCGAATTCCGGGAAATGATATTTCAATTCTTCCTTCTCGAAATCATTGACATACAGAGAGCTGAATCCCGGAGTATCCATGATATAGGAGTCTCCGTCAATGAGAAACAGCTCTGAATGCCGGGTCGTATGCTTCCCCCGTTCGATCTTCCGGCTGATCGCTCCCGTCTCCATGTTCGCCTCAGGAGTCAGCACATTGATCAGCGAGGACTTACCCACGCCCGACGGGCCGGCGATCGCCGTCGTCTTTCCCTTAAGAGCCTGTCTGACTTCGTCAATATTCTCTTCCTTCCATGCGCTTACGAACATCAGAGGATAGCCGCTCTCCCGATAAACCTCCCGTAGTTCACTGATCTGTGATCCGTCCGCAATATCCGTCTTATTAAAGCAGAGTATCACCGGCAGACCCTTGCTCTCCATCATGACCAGGAAACGATCCAGAAGATTAAAATGCGGGGCGGGCTTAAGAACCGCGAAAACAACCAACGCCTGGTCTATATTCGCCACCGCCGGACGGATCAGTTCATTACTGCGCGGCAGAATACGGATCATGCTGCCCGTCTTCTCCTCTTCGTCCAGCACCTCTATCTCTACATTATCGCCTACCAGCGGTTTGATCTTCTCCTTGCGAAAGATTCCCTTCGCTTTACATTCATAAACACCGGATTCTACCACATGTACGTAGTAGAATCCGGCAATCCCTTTCACAATCTTACCCTGCATATATCAACCTGCCCATCTGCTGCGGCACATAAATACCGTTAAAATCCGAATAATCCCGGATCGATAGTCTGC
Organism: uncultured Dorea sp.; assembly: GCA_947388185.1. Lineage (GTDB taxonomy): Bacteria > Bacillota > Clostridia > Lachnospirales > Lachnospiraceae > Sporofaciens. The sequence goes on from CANDQP010000027.1 coordinate 17,125, forward strand.
GGCGGCTCCTCCGGTTCCTCCGGTTCTGTGCCTGAGCCTGAACCCTTGGGACCCTGGCTTACTACAAGGCTTACGGAAGTACCTTCTTCCACACTGTTCCCTACTCCCGGACTGCAGCTGATCACATTGCCTGCCGCCACAGAATCACTATACTGGTAGGATACATTGCCTACGCTAAGTCCTGCGCTGCTAAGAAGCTGTCTTGCATTCTCCAGGGACGTATCCGTAACCGGAGGCACCTCTACCTTCTCGGCGGGCTTAGGTCCGTTGCTGACCGAGATCCCAACAGCCGTTCCCGGCGCAACCTTCTTGCCGCCGTCTACGCTCTGTGCATACACCTGTCCTTCCGGAACGTCGTCATTATACTCATACCCCACAGAACCCACAACCAATCCCTCGGCAAGGATCGCATTCTGGGCATCCGCATCCATCATACCAAGCAGGTTCGGAACCGTCTTCTTCTCTGTTCCCTTGCTGACCCGCATCACGATCTCGGTATCTTCTGTCGCCTCCGCATTGGCGGCCGGCGTCGTGCCGATCACATCTCCCTCTGCCACGGAATCACTGTATTCATACTGCGGCGTCGCTATCTTCTTGAAGCCTTCCTGCTGCAGCCTGCTCCGGGCATCATCCTCGCTCATTCCGCTGACATCCGGAACCTTGATCTTATTACCAACCAGCGCCGAACTCACTACCACATGGATCGTGGTATGCTTCTTCACCTTCTTGCCGGGCTCGGTCTTCTGCTCGCTCACCGTTCCCGCCTCATACTTGTTAGACTCCTTCTCCTCATCAACCTTGAAGCCCAGACCAAGTTCATTCAGTTCCTTCTCCGCCTCAGCCTTCGTCTTGCCTACCACATTCGGCACCTTGACCTCGTCGTCCTTCGTCTTCTCATTCTTAAGCGTCGGGCCGAACTTGAATAATCCCGCGGTCTTTCCTATGGTAAATATCACTATAAACAGGATAATAACGATCACCACTGCGGTCAGGATCTTCATCACCTTATTCATCCGCGGGTTCACACCGCCCGAGCCATGCCTGGAATCATATTCGTCAAAGTCATCGTCAAAATCATCATAATCGCGGTCATAGTCATCATCATAGTCATGATCGTCATACTCATCGTCATACCCGCGATCGTCGTATTCACCGTCGTCATAATCGTCATATTCCCGGTTCCTGCCGAAATCACGGGAATCATATTCGTCGAATTCATCTTCGTCCTCGTAAGCATCGCCGATGATATCCAGCTCATCACCTCTGATGATCACCGTATTCGCGTTACGCTGCGGCGGTATCGCCACAAAATCTCCGTCCGGATCCACCAGGGAACGCTTCATATCCTGGATCAGTTCATCCGTGTTCCTGTATCTTCTCTCGCTGTTCTTCTGCGTACATTTCAAAATAATCTGCTCTAAGCTGTACGGAATATCCGGCACCAGCTCAGACGGAGACATGATCTCCTCCTGCAGATGCTTGATCGCCACCGACACCGTAGAATCTCCGTCAAAAGGCACCTGTCCGGTCACCATCTCGAACAAGGTGATACCTACCGAATAGATATCGCTTCTCTGGTCGCTGAACCCGCCTCTTGCCTGCTCCGGCGACGTGTAATGTACAGATCCCATCGCATTAGAGCTGACCGTATTGGAGGTGGTCGCCTTGGCAATGCCGAAATCCGTCACCTTCACCTTGCCGTCCTTGGAAATGATAATATTCTGCGGCTTAATATCCCGGTGGATAATATCTGCCGCGTGGGCAACTCCAAGCCCCGTACACATCTGGATCGCAATACTGATCACTTCCTTGTGCGAGAGCCTCCCCTTCTTCTCTATATATTCCTTCAGCGTAATGCCCTCAACCAGCTCCATTACCATGTAATATAAGCCCCGGTCTTCTCCGACGTCATATACGTTCACGATATTAGGATGCATCAATCCGGCCGCCGCCTGGGCCTCTGAACGGAACTTACGTACAAAATTCTCATCCTCTTTGTATTCCTTCTTGAGAACCTTGATCGCCACATACCGGTTCAGCATACGGTCCTTGCCCTTATAGACGTCCGCCATGCCTCCTGCGCCGACCTTGCTCAGCACTTCATATCGTTTACCCAGAACTATACCATCTTTTACACTCATACACTCACCTCATCTGCAAGTGGCTCTGCCATAACAACCCCTATGTTATCTCTCCCGCCGTTACTGTTCGCTTTCTCGATCAACATCTGCACCGCTTCCACGATATCACGGGAACCCCTTACAATATCAAACATATCTTCATCCTCTACCATATTACTCAGGCCGTCCGTACACATCAGTATCATATCGCCTTTCTTCAGCCGGTACTCATAGATGTCCGCTTCTACTCCTTCTTTGACTCCGATCGCCCTTGTAATGATGTTCTTATCCGGATGGTTCTTCGCTTCCTCGGCTTTGATCCCGCCAAGCCTAACCATCTCCTCCACGAGAGAATGGTCCTTGGATATCTGCCGTATCTTCTCATTGATCAGGTAGAGACGGCTGTCTCCCACGTTGGCAAAATACAATGTATTGCCAACAACCGTTGCCACCACCAATGTCGTCCCCATACCTTCCAGCTTGATGTCCGCCGATGCCGCTTCAATCAGTTTATCATTCGCAATACTGACAACATTGCGCAGAATCTCTTCCGGTTTGTTCAACGGAGTATTCTCCAGTTCTTCCCGCAGGACTCCTACCGTATATTTGGACGCAAAATCCCCCGCCTTGTGACCACCCATCCCGTCGGCTACCGCAAGAAGGTTCGGAAACGGCCCGATCGGCTTATCCGTCACATATACATAATCCTGGTTGACCTCACGCTTTCTTCCCACATCAGTCATTGCATATATCTTCATCTGTTTCTCCCTGTTTGCGGCCGTTCTCCCCGGCATAACGTCTGCGGAGCTGACCGCAGGCTCCGTCTATATCAGAGCCTCTTTCCCTTCTTATAGTAACATTAATTCCGTTTTTTTCAAGTTTATTTTTGAAATCAAGGGCACTTTCCCTGTCCGGCTTCCTGTAATCCCGCTCCCTGACAGGGTTCACCGGTATAAGATTCAGGTGACAATTCCGTTTCCTCAGAATGCCTGTAAGCTCTCTGATATCGTCCGGCCGATCGTTCACACCTGATACCAGGCTGTATTCAAATGTAATCCTTCTGCCCGTCTCCTGAAAATAATAATCGCACGCCTCAAGCACATCTGTCAATTCGTACTGTCCCGCCACCGGCATCAGTCTCTCCCTCTTCTCCTGGTTTGAACCGTGAAGAGACAACGCCAGCGTGATCTGCAGCCCTTCCGAAGCCAGCCTCCGCATATTGGGTACGATCCCGCAGGTGGACGCAGTAATATTCCTCTGACTGATATTCAATCCATACTCGTCGCTCACCATACGGACGAATTTGACAAAATTATCATAATTATCAAGCGGCTCCCCGGTTCCCATCACCACGATATTAGAGATTCGCTCCCCCGATATCGTCTGGATCTGGTAGATCTGCCTTAGCATCTCCGACACAGTAAGGTTCCGCTTAAGCCCGCCGATCGCCGACGCACAGAACCTGCAGCCCATACGGCAGCCCGCCTGTGAGGAAATGCATACGGAATTGCCGTATGTATACCGCATCAGAACACTCTCGATCATGTTGCCGTCCTCAAGTTCAAACAGGAACTTCTCTGTGGGATCCGCCTTAGAAATCTGATGCTCAGCCACCCGCATCCCGGCAATCTTATATTCTCCTTCGAGCCTGTCCCGCAACTGTCTGGACAGATTCGTCATCCCGGCAAAATCACTGATAAGCTTCACATGCAGCCATTCATAGATCTGCCTGCTTCGAAAGGGCTTCTCGCCCATCCCAGTGATCTCGTCTTTCAATTCTCTATAATCATAAGAACAGATATCTTTTCTATCCATCACTTTCATCTATGTCCTATTCTGTCTTCCCGTCAGTTCCTGCGGAACATGGCAATATAGAATCCATCTCCGCCGTCTCTGCCCGGGAGCATCTGCTGTTCCCGGATCAGGGTAAATTCCGGGTTCTGCCGTACAAACCATCCGGCATTGTCTTCATTCTCTCCCCGATGTATCGTACAGGTACTATAGAGCAGCCTGCCGCCGCTCTTCACATATTCCTTCACTACAGATAATATCTCCCGCTGAAGCGCTGTCAGCTCCCTCTGCTTCTCCGGCGTCATCTTATATTTCAGATCCGGTTTCCTGCCAAGCACACCAAGCCCGGAGCAGGGAAGATCCGCAATCACAATGTCTGCTTTCCCGACAGACGCCTCATCAAGGCGGCGCGCATCCATCCGCACCGTCTCAATATTCGAAAGTCCGCTCCGCATAATATTATCCTGCATGATCTGCACCTTGTAGTCTGTCAGATCCCTGGCCTCCACATGGCCTGTCCCGCGAAGCGCCTCCGCGAGATGAATCGCCTTGCCTCCCGGCGCCGCACAGACATCTATGATATAATCGCCGGCCTTAACGTCCGCCCAGCCGGCCACCTGCATAGAACTGATATCCTGCACCTGATAATATCCCTTCCGGAAGCTTGGAAGCTTCATCAGGTAATCCAGGCCGCTAAGATGCAGCGCACAGGGCAGCGCGGTGTCTTCTGACGCACATACCCCTTCCTCCTTCAGAATTCCGACCAGTTCTTCCCTGAAGATCTTATCCGGATCAAACCGAACCGTCACCGGCTTCTCCTTCAAGAATTCCTCCGCCATCATACACGCAGTCTCTTCATCGTATTCGTCCATCCACTGTCTGAGAATCCACTCCGGCATGGAATAGCGGATGGATAAACTCAAGAGGCCTTCGTCCCTGGACGGATAAGAAAGATCTGCAAGATTCCTGCTGATGCTGCGCAGCACGCCATTGACAAATCCCTTGAGATTCCCGAATCCCTTCTTCACCGCCAGCTTCACGGCCTCATTGCAGGCGGCAGAATCAGGAACACTGTCCATGTACTTCAACTGGTATACCGCACTTCTGATGATCGTTCGGATCACCGGCTTCATCTTCCTGACCTTAACTTTGGAAAACTGGTCAATAATATAATCAAGTTCAATCATGCGTTCAAGCGTGCCATCTACCACCCTCGTGATAAACGCACGCTCTTTCTTATCCAAATACTGGTACTGGTCCAGAACATTCTTAAGAGCAATGTGGCTGTACTCACCGTCCCGTGTAATCTGGAGCAATATTTCAAGAATCAGTTCACGCCCGCTTACGGATGCCGCCATACCTCTCTCCTCCATCAACGTCTCCGGTTATTCGCGATCATTATGATACGGAGAAGCTGCAAGATGGATGAGATCGCACCGGCAACATAGGTAAGCGCCGCCGCAAACAGAACCTTCTTCGTCGCATTCACTTCATCCTCGTAGAGCATCCCGCTCCCGCCCAGGATATGGATCGCACGGCTGGATGCATTAAACTCTACAGGAAGCGTCACAAGCTGGAAGATAACTGCCAGTGAGAACGCCAGTATACCCAGATTCAAGAATAACAAGGATGAACGGCTGTTAAAAATCAGGCCGATCGCAATCAAGATCCACGCAATAGAGCTTCCGAAGTTCACGGCCGGAACCAACGCACTCCGAACCTGAAGCGGTACATAGCCCGTATCATGCTGGATCGCATGGCCGCACTCATGTGCAGCAACCCCGAGCGCCGCAACGGATGTGGAACCATATGTGGCGTCCGACAGCCGCAGCACCTTGGATCTGGGATCATAGTGGTCCGTCAGATTCCCGCCTATATGTTCCACCCGCACATCATAGATCCCGGCACGCCGAAGAATCTGCTCCGCCGCATCTCTCCCGGTAATACCAGAATGATTCCTGACCCGGGAATATCTATTGAAGGTAGAACGCATCTTAGCCGACGCCAACAGACAGATCGCCAGACCGATCACGACCAGAATATACGTAGGATCATAAAAACCATAAAACATAAATATACGCCTCCCAAACTATATCAATACCACATACAGAGTATTATATATGAAAAACAGGTAAAATACCTGTTTTTCATATAAATTTAACAATTCTTAATCTTTTCACCCCAGTTCACGCATGAGCCATCATTCTGCTAAGTTTGTGCTCGCACAAGGACTTTGCAGAATGATGGCTCATGCAGGGAGCGCCGCTTTATGAGCAAAATTAGCCGCGCTGCGGCGACAAAGCAGCGCTAGCTGCGGTTTTGCGAATGGCGCGGGTGAACGTCCGCATGCCACACAACAGTTATTCAACTAAGTTTGTGCTCGCACAAGGACTTTGCAGAATGATGGCTCATGCAGGGAGCGCCGCTTTATGAGCAAAATTAGCCGCGCTGCGGCGACAAAGCAGCGCTAGCTGCGGTTTTGCGAATGGCGCGGGTGAACGTCCGCATGCTACACAACAGTTATGAAAGCACCGTCCCCGCATCTACCTGATACCCTCTGAGGAACGCCCCCGCATCCATCCTCTTCTTCCCGGGTATCTGCAAGGATCGCACCTTAAGGCTCCCGCTCCCCGTCTGCACGCAGAATCCGTCCTTCTCCACCCGGATCACCGTCCCAGGTTCCCTGCCTTCATCTATATCCGCCACATCCGCTTCCCAGATCTTCATGGTCTTGCCATTCCACTCTGTATAGGCGCTTGGCCATGGATTCAGCCCCCGGATCAGACACTCAATGGACTTCGCATCCTTGCTCCAGTCAATCCTGCCCATGCCCTTATCAAGCATTCGGGCATACTCCGTCGTGCTCTCCTGCTGCGGTTCCCGCACAACCGTCCCATCCTTAAGCGCCTCTAACGTCTGAACACAGAGTTCGGCTCCGGCTCCGGCAAGCTTATCATGAAGGCTTCCGCCAGTCTCCTTCTCATCAAGGACGATCTCTGTCTTCATCAGCATATCACCGGTATCCAGACCTTCATCCATCTGCATCGTCGTCACGCCGGACACCCTCTCGCCATTGATAACAGCCCACTGGATCGGCGCGGCCCCCCGATACTTCGGCAGCAGGGACGCATGGACATTCACACATCCATAGGGCGTCATCTCAAGAATCTCCTTCGGAAGGATCTGGCCAAATGCGATGACTACCATTATATCGGCATCGTATTTCCTTAATTCTTCGATACATTCCGGCGCCCTGACCCTCTTAGGCTGAAACACCGGGATCTGACGCTTAAGAGCAGCCTCCTTCACCGGCGGATACTGCACCTTCTCCCCTCTTCCCTTAGGCTTATCCGGCTGGGTAACTGCGAGTACGATCTCATGCCCCGCTTCTATCAGGGCCTCGAAGGTTCCCACCGAAAAATCCGGCGTTCCCATGAATATAATCTGCATCTATTCTTCCTCCTCATAATCCACGTCGCGCAGCCCGCCTTCTACCAGATCTACATACATCTTCCCTTCCAGATGGTCGATCTCATGGCAGATTGCCCTTGCAAGAAGCTCCTCGCCCTCGATCTCGATCACCTCCATATCCTCGGTATAAGTCCTCACCTTCACATAATCCGGCCTGGTCACCGTACCGGCCTTCCCCGGAACACTTAAGCATCCCTCGTCCCCTGTCTGCTCTCCTGCTGTGCTTAAGATCTCCGGATTGATCAGAACCACCGGACCATCCCCAATATCCACCACCGCAATCCTCTTAAGGATCCCGACCTGAGGTGCGGCAAGCCCTACTCCCTGCGCCTCATACATGGTATCCAGCATATCGCTGATGAGGATCCTGTTCCTCAGTGTCATCTTCGTTACTTCTTTGCATTTCTTCGTGAGTACCTCATCTCCAAGCTCACGGATCTTCCTAATCGCCATAATCTGCTCTCCTCCCGGTCTTAATGATTACTAAAATATATTCATTGGATTAAAATCGAATTGAATCCTCATAGTCTTAAATCCTTCATTGATCTCTATATACTGCTCCATCCGGTTCTTCACCTCGATCAGCAGTTTATAATCGGCGCCTTTCAGATAAAGCACACGCCGATATACATCATTCACCTTCCCCACATAAGGGCTTGCAGGGCCAACGATCTGAAGCTGCCTGTTCTTATCAAGGCGCACCACGAAATCCTTCAGATACCTTGCCGCCGTATCAAGCAGCTCCTCCAAAGGCCCGGTCATCAGGACCGCCAGCAATTGTTCCACCGGCGGATAGCCCATCAGCTCCCTGTACTTCATCTCGGCATCATAGAATCCCTCATAATCCTGCGCCGCAGCCATCTCAATACTATAATGCTCAGGGCTGTAGGTCTGTATCACGACCTCCCCCCTGCTCTTCCCGCGTCCGGCGCGCCCCGCCGCCTGGGTCAGCAATTGGAATGTCCTCTCACCTGCGCGGTAATCGTTAGAATACAGGGACATATCTGCCGCCAGGATCCCCACCAGTGTCACATTAGGGAAATCATGCCCCTTGACGATCATCTGTGTCCCGATCAGGATATCCGCCTCTTCACTGGCAAATGCTTCCAGTATCTTCTCATGTCCGTCCTTCATCCTGGTGGTATCCAGATCCATCCGCAGGATACGTGCGCCTGGAAACTGCCTTGCCGCCAACTCCTCAATCTGCTGTGTACCTGCCCGGAAACCGCCGATATACTGCGAACCGCAGGAGGGACAGACCGTAACCTGCGCTTCCTCATGGCCGCAGTAATGACAGACCAGCTTCCCGTTCCGATGCGACGACAGCGATACATCGCAATGAGGACATTTTACTACATATCCGCAAGACCTGCAAGAAACAAATCCGGCATACCCCCGCCGGTTAAGAAAAAGCATGATCTGTTCATGCCTCTCAAGCCTTTCTTCTATCAGGTTTTTCAAGCGGTCGCTGATAATAGAACGATTCCCCGCCTTCATCTCCTTACGCATATCCACCACATAGACTGCCGGGAGTTCCCCTGCTCCGGCCCGTTTCCTCAATTCAAGGATCTGAAAATCTCCTTTCTTGCAGGCATAGAAGGACTCAAGCGACGGCGTCGCAGATCCCAGCACGACACTGGCATTCTCCGTCCCGGCCCTTCTGATGGCCGTCTCTCTGGCATGGTACCGCGGCGCCTGCTCGCTCTTATAAGAAGTCTCATGTTCCTCGTCGATGACGATCAGCCCCAGACGCGGAAACGGGGTAAACAGCGCGGAACGCGGGCCGATCATCACATCCACCTCACCGGCCTTCACCCGTTCCATCTGATCGTAACGCTCCCCCTGCGACATTCTGGAATTGAGTATGGACACGCGGTCGCCGAACCGTCCGTAGAATCTCATGACCGTCTGATATGTAAGTGCGATCTCCGGGATCAGGACGATCGCCTGTCTGCCCTCGTCCAGCACTCTTGCGATCATCTCCATATAGACTTCTGTCTTCCCGCTTCCCGTCACACCATAGACCAGATAGGTCCTCCGGATTCCCTGACTGTAGTCTTCCCAGAAACGATCGATCGCATGCTGCTGTTCCCTGGTATATTCCGGTATCTCCTCCCTGCGGCTCTTATGCCGGACAGGGTTCCTAAGGACCTGCTCTGATTCCAGGGAGACGATTCCCTGCTCTTCCAGCGCCCTGACCACTGTCCGGGTCACATTCAGCTTCTTCGTGACAAGCTCATATTCCTGCCTCGGCTCGTCTAAGAGCGCCGCCAGAAGCCTTGCCCTTGCCTTCTGATTCAGATGCAGATAATGCTCCAGACGCTGCCTCCCAGCCTCCACATCCACACAGAGCCGGATATACCTCTTCTTACGCGCCTTCTCCTGCTTCTTGATAGGGATGACCGTCTTAAGCGCCTGTATCATCGTCCCGCCGTAGTAATCCTTCATCCACGCCGCCAGATTCACAAGCCTGGACTCTATCGCAACGCTGTCCTTCGCAATACACAGGATCTCCTTCATCTTCTCCGCGCTGTACTCCGTGGTCTGGGAAAATCCCACCACATAGCCCTTCGTCTCCCGGTTGCTTCTACCAAAAGGCACGATCACTTCCATACCAATCTGAAGCACCCCGTCCAGATCAGAAGGGATGCTGTATTGAAATATTTTATCCAGTTTCTCATGCGTAATGTCGACAATGATATCAGCGTACATGCATTTCCTCTAATACTTCCTTCACAAGGATACGATCGTCCATATCGTACTTCACACCCTTGATCTCCTGATACGTCTCATGCCCCTTCCCTGCCAGAATGATCACATCCCCCGGCCTGCCATGCTCGATGGAATAACGGATCGCTTCTTTCCTGTCACAGACCGCAATATATTCGCCGTCCGTCTTCTTGATTCCCGTGATAATATCATCAATAATATCCTGAGGCTCCTCAAAACGCGGATTATCTGAAGTAATGATCGTAAAATCAGACATACGCCCCGACACTTCTCCCATCTCATACCGCCTGGTCTTCGAACGGTTGCCGCCGCACCCGAATATGGTCACGATCCGCTCCGGCTTATAATCCCTGAGCGTATGAAGGAGACTCTCAAGGCTCATGGCATTGTGCGCATAGTCGATCATCATGGTAAACTCATCCGATACCTTCACCATCTCAATCCGCCCCCGCACCTTCGCCACCTTAAGGGCCTTCTGAATGTTTTCCACAGGAACATCAAAATGCCTGCACACGGCAATCGCCGTCAGAGAATTATATACACTGAAATCTCCAGGTATATCAATCTCTACATCAAAATCCATCAGCCCGTTCACGTGATACCTGACTCCCAGATACCCCGGCCTCGTTATATGCTCGATACCCACCGCGCGGAGATCCGCCTTCTCTGTAAATCCAAAAGTCTCAACCTTGCAGGTCGCACCCTTAAATACATCCTCATACCAGGGATCATCCACATTAGCAATCCCAAGGCGGCACTGGGTAAACAAAATCCCCTTGCACCGCTTGTAATCCTCGAAATCCTTATGCTCGTTCGGCCCGATATGGTCTTCCCCAAGGTTGGTGAAGATCCCAATCTCAAACATGATCCCTGCCGTGCGGTGAAGCATCAGACCTTGCGAAGACACCTCCATTACCACACTGTCGCACCCTGCCTCGACCATTTCCGCAAAATACTTGTGAATGGTATAAGATTCCGGCGTCGTATTGTTCGCCGGGATGGACTTTCCGCCGATCAAAGCCTCGATGGTGCCGATCAGCCCCACCTTATGTCCGACTCCCTCCTGGATAGACTTCACCATATAAGTGGTAGTGGTCTTCCCCTTCGTCCCTGTGATCCCGATGACCTTAAGCTTCTCGGCAGGATATCCAAAATAAGCTGCCGACATCAGCGCCAGCGCATACCGGGTATCCTCGACACGGATCACCGTCACATTCTCCGGGACATCTACATCCTTCTCCACTACAAGGGCCGCCGCCCCCTTCTCTGCCACGTCCCCAGCATAAGCATGCCCGTCGGAAACCGCGCCGCTGATGCAGACAAACACGCTTCCTTCCGTTACCTTCCGCGAATCATTGATAAGCTCGGTAACATCGATCCCGTCGCTTCCCTGGCTGACTTCATATTTCAAACGTTCTAATAACTGAGTTAATCTCATGACTATACCGCCTCCTGGTTTCTACACCTAACTTTCAACATAGAATTTTACCATACTTCAAACTATTTTTCTACATTAGATGTATTTATTAATGCATCCCTTCTGATTTTATGTTAAGATGTCTTTATTAATTAAGAAGAAAATCCAGAAAAGAGGTACATGATTATGAAAGCATACGAACGATTATTGAAATACGCGGTGGTCCGCACGCCCAGCGACGAGGACAGCACGACGGTTCCGTCCTCCGAATGTCAGTTTGACCTTGCCCGCCTGCTCGAAGAAGAGATGAAGGAGTTGGGGCTTACCGACGTCCGGCTCACCGACCAGTGCTATCTGTACGGCAAGCTGCCTGCAACCGCAGGGCTTGAAGACAAGCCCGCCATTGGGTTTATCGCCCACATGGATACCGTATCAGATTTCTGCGACCATGAGATCCGTCCCATGATCACAGAGAATTATGACGGGGAGGACTTAGCCCTTGGGAACAGCGGACTGATCTTAAGCCCTGTCAATTTCCCTCACTTAAGAGACTTAAAGGGGCGTACCCTCATCACCACCGACGGCACCACAGTCCTTGGTGCAGATGACAAGGCAGGTATCGCCGAGATCCTTACCCTAGTGGAACGGATTCAGCAGGAACAGATCCCGCACGGTCCGCTCTGTATCGCATTCACCCCGGACGAAGAAGTCGGAAGCGGGGCTTCACATTTTGACGTGGAAACATTCGGCGCAGATTATGCCTACACCATCGACGGCGACACGGAAGGCGAGATCCAGTACGAGAGCTTCAATGCCTGCAAGGCACAGTTTGATGTCAAGGGCTTCAACGTTCACCCGGGTTCTTCCAAGGATACCATGATCAACGCAAGCCTGGTCGCCATGGAGATCAATTCCCTCCTGCCGGGTATGGAGACGCCGCGGGGCACCGAAGACTATGAGGGCTTCTATCACCTCACAAGTATGTCGGGAGAATGCGCAGAAGCACATCTGAATTATATTGTCAGAGATCATAATAAGGAGTTCTTCAAGGCAAGAAAACGCACTCTTCGGCTGATTGAGAAGAATCTGAACGAGAAATGGGGCGCAGGAACGGTAACCCTTACGATTACGGAGCAGTATAAGAATATGGCTGAGATTATCACAGACTGCATGCATCTGGTAGACAACGCCAAGACCGCCAGTGAGAATGCCGGTGTTGCTCCGCTCATCCTCCCGATCCGCGGCGGTACGGACGGCAGCCAGTTAAGCTTCATGGGACTGCCGTGTCCGAATCTTGGAGCTGCCGGACACGCCTACCACGGACCTTATGAGCATATCACAGCAGAAGGAATGGACAAGGTTGTGGATATCATCGCGGAGCTGGTGAAGCTGTACACAATCGATACTATTATCAGATAAGAAGCACGTCCGCAGGAGCCAGGTGTGCATGCAGGCATGTCCGCCTGGCTCGTTGTCCGCTCTCTATCTCAGCATATCCAGGATCTCAGCCTTCGGCTTCGCACCCACTTCCCGCTTCACAGCTTCCCCGTTCTTGAACACCATCAGGGTCGGAATAGACATTACCCTATAATCCCTGGCAAGCTCCGGGTTCGCATCCACGTCCACCTTACAGATCTTCGCGTCCGTGACCTCTCCCGCGATCTCCTCGACCACTGGGCCTACCATCTGACATGGTCCGCACCAGGTTGCCCAGAAATCAACTAATACCGGTACATTAGATTCCAATACCTCTTCTTTAAAATTATCCTTGGTTAAATGTATTACTGCCATCTTTTTCTCCTTTTCTTCTATAATGATATTTGTATTATACCCTATTTCCCTTCCATTTTTATACTTATTTACGAAAATTTTAAAAAGTCGTATAATCTTTGTAACGAATTCGCAGGTCATGCGTCTAATGTGCAAGATAAAGGCAAGGAGGTGACGGAATGAAGCTTGATTTCGAAGAGATCTACCAGCGTTTTTTCAAAGATGTGTATCTATTCGTTCTCGCGATGAGCAAAGACCCGAACATTGCGGAAGAGATTACGCAGGAGACATTTTTCAAGGCCTTGAAGGAAATCAAGCATTTCCGCGGAAACTGTTCCGTCAAATCCTGGCTCTGCCAGATTGCCAAGAATCTCTACATCTCCTACACCCGCAAGAAGAAATCGGTGCACTCCGACCTATTGGAAGAAATGCCCGGTGAATCTGATGTGGAATCTATCTGCATCCAAAAGGACGAGGCATTGTCCATCTACAAGCTGCTGCACTGCCTGGACGATCCTTACAAAGAAGTATTTACCCTGCGGGTACTGGGAGACTTAAGCTTCAAAGAGATCGCCGAGATCTTCGATAAACAGGAGAACTGGGCGAGAGTCACATATCACAGAGCCCGCCTTAAGATACGGGAACTGATACAAACCTGAAAGGAGACGTTGATATGAGTAAAATATCCTGTGATGTTATCAAAGACCTGCTGCCCCTGTATAAAGACCGCGTGTGCAGCGAAAAGAGTATGGATCTGGTGGAGGAACATCTGCCGGAATGCGAAGATTGCCGCAAATATCTGGAAGCAATGGATGAAAAACTGCCGCCAATTAAGGATGAATTGCCCCGTGACGCCAGAGATTTCAAGAAGATTGCCAACCGGCTGACTCTGGCGAGGATCATTCCTCTCTGTTCCTTCGCCCTGATCATCGCCATAATCATAATGTCCGTAATCACCAATACTCTGTATTGGAAAATACCTGGACTTGACAGCCGCGTCAAGGCAGAAGACGTCCGTGTCATAGAGCTGTATCTATTGGAGAACGGGAATCTCTACTTTACCCTGGAAAGCGATGTTCCGTTTAAGATTCCCGCCTATACGCCTGACGCACTGCCTTCCTCACCATCCCACGGAAAAGGTGAGGATAAGGTAGCCTTTGAGAAATGCTCTGCTTTTGCAAAAAATATTCTGGAGACGCCCAGCTTTACCCAATGTTCCTTTGCCGTGCCTCTCAAAGAACATGTGTATATGGAAGATCCGTCATTACCCGACGCAGAGTTCGTGATCCGCGAAACTCTCTCTATCTGTTATGAAGGGAAAGGAGACGGGAAGCTTGCCATATGGCAAGACGGACAGAAGATTGAAGCTGCGCCTAAGAAGGTCGAGGAACGGGTGGTGCATGAGAAAGATCGGCTTGAGAACGGTGGCTGCGGGTATTCTGATGGATATGAAGTGCTGCCGGAGTATGAGGGGGGGATATTGACTCTTTATTATTAGGAGTAGAAGGATGTTGCGAAGGGGGGACCGGATGGTCGCCCCTCGGCAAATTATTCTGAATGAAGTCCTTAATTTTATTATAGGGTTTGTCAAGTAAAATGTGTAAGTTTATATTTTTCCTTACCGGCAGTTTTCAGAGCTGCCGGTTTTGTATGCCAGAATCAATACTGTTCATACTTAAGAATGCGTGCCTGCATCTTGTCATCCATAGCCAGCTGGTTGCGAACCAATGCCCAGTTGGCTACAGGGCGGTCATTCCATTTTTTATACAGTTCCACAATCCGCAGGTAGAATGCCTTGCATACAGCAGCCTCATTGGGGAATGCCCCTTTTTTTGTGACTTTACGAAGGCTTGAATTGACGGACTCTATGGCATTTGTCGTATACATAACCTTCCTGACGGCACTGCCATAATTATATAGCTGGGCTACATGCTGCCAGTTACGCACCCATACGTCCACGGCTCCTGGGTATTTTGCCCATGCCTGCTTAAAACGCTCAAATTCCGCTTCCGCCGCTTTCAGGCTGGGCGCACCATATACCTTCTTTAGCTGCGCTGTATACGCCTTGTAATCCTTTGACGGTATGTATTTGATGGAATTGCGGATCAGGTGCACGATGCAGCGCTGCACCACAACATCCTGGAAGATGCTCCTTGCACCTTCTTCCAGGCCTGACACCCCATCCATACTGATAAACAGCACATCCTCCACGCCCCTGGCCCGGATCTCGTCAAAGATCTGCATCCAATAGTGCTTCCCTTCCGATTCCCCGATCCACAGCCCAAGCACGTCCTTTACGCCGTCTGCGTCATATCCAAGGACAACATAAACTGCGCAGTTTTTTGTTTCCATTTCCTTGCGGATGGTAATGTAAATACAATCAACAAAGAGGAACGTGTAGAACTTTTTCAGTGGGCGGTTCTGCCATTCTTCCGCTGTTGCGATTACCCTGTCCGTAATTGTTGAAATTGTCTCGTGGGAAATATCAAACCCATAGATACTTCAACCGTATCGGCAATATCGCGCTGGCTCATTCCCCTTGCATACATGGACAGCACCTTGTCCTCGATCCCGCTTACATCTTTTGTCCGTTTGGGGATTGCCTTTGGTTTGAAGCTGCCCTCCCTGTCCCTGGGGACGGAAACGTCCATCTTCCCATATGCAGTATTGACAGACTTATGGGAATAACCATTACGCCTGTTCGTGGTATTCTTTTCCCCGCGCTCGTTGCTGCCATATCCCAGATGGGAGTCCATCTCCCCCTGGAGCATGGACTCAAACATGGGGCCGAAGATGTCTTTGATGGCATCCTGCATCTCTTCCCTTGTCTGTGGCTGGTATTCCTCCATGATTGCCTGTGCGATTGCGGCCCCTCTTGTGTTCTGTTTGTTCCTTCGTGCCATTAGTGCTGTACCCATCCTTTTCTTCATCCTTTCTTTGAGTGTAGCACACTTTATACAGAAAAATAAAGTGCGCAGTTAGATTTGTTG